>CAMZLX010000086.1 GCA_947311795.1 uncultured Zetaproteobacteria bacterium | reverse complement strand
CCATGCAATGCACCCGATAACGAACCAATAGCCGCACTGA
Source organism: uncultured Zetaproteobacteria bacterium (assembly GCA_947311795.1). Classification (GTDB taxonomy): domain Bacteria; phylum Pseudomonadota; class Zetaproteobacteria; order Mariprofundales; family Mariprofundaceae; genus Ghiorsea. The sequence goes on along the minus strand of CAMZLX010000086.1, from coordinate 6,461 downwards.
TGGATGAATAAGGGTCGGCTTGGGATGATGCGACCACGATAGTTGAAAAGGTACTGGCGTTCATGGTGTGTTCCGCATGAACAATGAGAGCTACATCCATGATGCGCTCTGCAAGTGGGCTGGGTTCATTGCCTGTAAGCATGTATAAAAAGTTTGCCGCATGGGATAAATCTTTGCGTGGAGGAATGGGGTCATCACCTTTACGCATACGCGCATGGGCTGCAACAATCGTTGGCAGCTTAGCAATCAAACGGAGATAAACCTGACGAATTTCATCTTCTTCAAGTTGTTGGTTAAGACCTGTATCCATAGGATAATACATACCCAACACAGCCACACATGCTTGAAGCGCATCCATAGGGTGCGCAGACTCAGGGAAACATTTCATCACATCACGAATACGAAATTTAATGGTGCGATGATATCTAAGCTCTTCATCCCATTTTTGCAACGCATCTTGTGAAGGTAAATGACCATAAATCAATAAATAAGATGTTTCTTCAAAGGATGATTTTTCAGCTAATTCTTCAATATCAATACCACGATACGCCAGCACACCTTGCTGCCCATCAATGGTGGATACGCCTGATTCAGCAACAGGAATCCCTGCCAAACCAGGTGAGTAACATGCAATGTCTTGCTTAGCTGCCATGAGAAATCTCCATAATCATGTGTCGTTAAAAGGCTAGTCACCTTACAAATCAAAGCACATTTGTCAATAATTAGAACCTCAGAAAAAAGGGTGATATTCTATTTTTCTTCGGTACAGTCCTGCATCGACAAGGTGGATTAGAATCAATGGTAAAAAAAATATTACTCAAAATTTTTCGTGAAGGTGTGGGCGGTTTGATGGCTTTTGTAAGCTATATTACCACCCCTGCAAAAGTAAAACGAAGCGAGGAAGAGCAAGCGCAAGTGGATGCAGAAGTGCAACATATGTCTCTGTATCACTATTTTGCCTGCCCATTCTGCATCAAAGTGCGCCGCCATGTTCGCCGCCTTAACTTACCCATGGAATACCGTGATGCCCAAGTGCGCGGTGGTAAACATCGCAACACCTTAGAGCAAGAAGGTGGTGCCATTAAAGTGCCATGCTTGCGTATTGATGAAGGTGGTAAATCGACTTGGATGTATGAATCCAATGATATTATCGCATATTTAAACCAGCGCTTTGACCCAGCCTTAGCTGAGAAAAAAGCATAACGAACCCATGAATATGCCGCAGAATTATGGTGTGCTATTGCTCGAAGATGAGCGACCTGCACGCGAACATTTAGCGGCTGCCATTGATATGCATCCCCAACTCACGTTGGTGGATGCTGTGGCAACATGCAAAGAGGCTATTGCTGCACTTGGTGAGCACCAGCCGCATATTTTGGTTTCCGATTTGGGATTACCAGATGGACATGGCGTAGAAGTCATCACTGAAGCCAAAGCTTTGTATCCAAATATCGAAATACTGGTGGTTACCATGTATGCCGATGAGCCGCATGTGGTTCAAGCATTGGAAGCCGGTGCCAGCGGCTATTTGCTCAAACGCCAAGCCTTTGAGACCTTAGCCGATGCTATTCTCACCGTGATGCGTGGTGAATCTGCGATTAGCCCAGAAGTTGCGCGTTTTTTGCTTAAACGCTTTAATCCCAATCAAACCCAAGAGATTATCAACCCGCTCACATCCCGTGAAGATGAAGTGCTCAAATGGATTGCCAAGGGTTATAGTTATGATGAAATTGCAGATATTCTGGATATGTCGGTAAACACCGTGCGCACCCATATTCGTAATGTTTATAAGAAGTTAGAAGTTTCTTCACGCACAGAGGCTGTGTTTGAAGCCACCAACCTTGGTATTTTAAACCTCAAAGACTAAGCCCACTTAGAAGCCTGAGTGCTCTCCTGAAAAGTTCTCAAACCGTGTATATTCTTTCAAAAATGTAAGGCGTGTTGTGCCAATCGGTCCATTCCGTTGTTTGGCGATAATAATTTCTGCCAAACCTTCGTTTTCAGGTTTTTTATTATACACCTCATCACGGTAAATAAACATAATCACATCGGCATCTTGCTCAATTGCGCCCGATTCACGCAAATCTGACATCATCGGACGTTTATCAGCGCGCGATTCCAATGAACGGTTAAGCTGAGATAAAATAATAATTGGCACATCCAGTTCTTTGGCTAAACCTTTAAGTGAGCGCGTCATTTCACTGATTTCCAAATCTTTGCGGTCAGCATTGGCATTACCCGTCATCAACTGGAGATAATCAATCAACACCAAATCCAAACGCCCTTGTTCCCGCTTAAGGCGGCGACATTTGGAGCGTACTTCAAGCACGGAAATAGCAGGCGTGTCATCCACAAAAATTGCAGCCTCTGCAAGCTTACCTGTGCCTGATGCAAGCTTGCGCCAATCATCGGTCGCAAAGCTACCTGTGCGCATTTTGGACATGTCCACACGTGATTCTGCTGCCAATAACCGCATACCAATTTGTTGTGCAGACATTTCAAGCGAAAATACAGCAACAACATTGGGCTCCACGTCCCTAAGCGCTGCATTTTGTGCTAAGTTCATCACAAATGCAGTTTTACCCATACTTGGGCGACCTGCTATCACAATCAAATCACCACGTTGCAAACCTGCTGTTTTTTCATCCAAATCCGTAAATCCCGTTGCCACACCTGTGATTTTACGCTGGTCATCATAGCGACGCTGCAACTCTTCATAACCTTCTGTAATCAGTTCTTTAAGGTTCTGAAATGTTGGTTTGGTTGAGCTAAAGCTTTCAGCCACCGCCAACATTTGTGATTCCGAAGCATCTAAATGCTCGCCCACAGGTTTGATGGGATTTTCATAGACTTCTTGTGATATTTTTGTGCAGACTTTAAGCAATTGGCGCAGGATGGCGCGTTCACGCACAATTTCTGCATAGTGGCGCACATTCGCCGAGGTTGGAATCATGGAAATCAAATCGCCCAAATAGGCTTCGCCACCGCACTGGTCTAATTCGCCAGAGCGTTCCAAATAATCTTTAACGGTTAAAGCATCAACAGGGTTGTTTTGACCAGCAAGCGAAAGAATAGCATGAAAAATATAACCATTGGCAGCCACATAAAAGTGTTCAGGAACAAGAATACCTTCAAGGCGTTCCAAAGCTTCTGGGTCAAGCATCACACCACCCAGAACTGCACACTCGGCATCGCGAGCATGAGGAGGAACTCGCTCGCGTAAGTTTAACTCACGCGGCGAGTTGCCATCGTCTTCAATCAAGTCGCTTCAGCTTCCACTGTGATTTTAATGGTTGCCATCACATCCGGATGCAAGCGAACGCGAAATTCTTGTTCACCTACTTCTTTGATGGGTGCTTCTTGCAAAATATCACGACGTGCAACGTCGTAACCTTCAGCAGTAATTAACTCTGCCAACTCATTGGCACCAATTGAACCATACAAATGCTTGCCGTCTGATGTGGCACGAACCACGATAAGATCCAAAGAAGACATTTTTTCAGCTTCAGCCTGCGCAGATTCAAGCACAGTACGTTGTTGTGCTTCAAGCACAGCGCGGCGGCGCTCGAATACTTTACGGTTACTCGCATCAGCTGTTACCGCTTTATTTTGAGGGAGTAAAAAGTTACGACCATATCCGTCACGAACTTTAACTTCGTCACCAACATTACCCAGACCTTCTACACGTTCCAAAAGAATCAAATCCATCATTTTTCTCCTGTTGCCGACATAAACGTTCGGCGAAAATTAAACCAAATATCAAATAGTCCGATGAATGCAAAAATAATGACAATCACGGACCAAAAAAACAACATCACATACATCACAAGGATTGCACCCGTCATGGCTTTACTTTTTAACCACGCATGAACCACAATCACACCCTGCACAGCAAGCATACCTGCCAACATCATTACACCACTCAAGGCTAAGTATTGTAAATTTCCCGTTGCTAAATTAGCAAATCCTAGAAAAATCAACAACACAAATACCAGTGTTTTGGGTAAGGAAAAAGATAATACATCCTTTTCTTCGCCATGGTAAAAACCATATCTCTGCGCAACTTTACGCGCAAAAATCAAATCACTCCACCAAATCATCCACAAACCAAAAACAAAAAAACCCGGGAACACTTTCACCATCATACTCTGCAAACCTTGCATCGCAATAATGTCTGATTTTGCACCAGGTGGAATCCTTGCAATCATCGTATCAAATACTGGCTGAAACTGTTGATGTACAAAAGTTTCAACATCCAACTGACCTGCACTCACCATCATGGCAAATACTATGCCGAAAAATATAACCAGTGCCAAAATCCAACCTGCTTGACCCAGACCTTTTTGCTGCATGACTTGAGCAGCCAATGTGGAAAGTATCACAAACAACAACATAAACACTGCCGCTGTATATAAACTTCCCGATGAGAGTACAAGCAACAAAATCGCTGCTATGCCACCCACTTGCAGACTGTATTTCAATCCGCCACCCAAACTGACCAAAGCGAATAAGCTTGGTACCGCAAGGTGTAACAACACACCTGCCAACAGGAAAAAAAAGGCAATCATCCTTAAATTTCCAAACAGCATATTAAACCAATATGCTGAAGTTAACATCATCACCGCCAACAATGCGCAAAGCACTTTATTGGTTAAAAACACATCCACCACTTTCGGCATCGCCGAGACTGGGGGGCTGGGTTCTTGATTCATATATTAAGCGATATGACCAGTGTGCCTAAAACTTACTTGTGGTGCAAAGGTGTAAATGCCAACAATGCCAATACACGTGCGCGTTTAATCGCAGTGGTCAATTGACGTTGGTGTTTTGCACAAGTGCTTGTCACACGAGACGGCGTAATTTTATTCCGCTCTGAAATAAACTGACTCAAAAGCACGGGGTCTTTATGGTCAATGGTTAGTGACGTGTCTGCGCAAAATTTACAAAACTTGCGGCGACGTTGGAATTTACCACCACGACCGCCTGGGCCACGACGCTGAGGACGCTCAGGGCGACCACCTTCAGTACGTGCTGGGCGAGCAGGACGAGAATCAGCAGTTTTAGGTGCTGCTGTTGCGGGTGCTGCTTCTTTTTTTACTGTATTTTCTTCACTCATTCTTATTCTCCTAAATTTGATTGACTAATTTGACTGACCCAAATTTCTACCTGCCCCCACCGTTGTTGCCCATCTCGGCTATAATAACGGCGGCGAAGCTCACCTTGGATAAACGCTGCTTTACCTTTAAGTTTCATCAAAGTTTCAGCATGTTCACCTTCGGCGCGAAGTGGCATCGGTTGTTCGTTGATCATTGTGGCTCTTTTCTGACCCAAATGAGGACGTTCAACAATTAAAGATGCAACCACCGCAAGGCTTCCATCTGGCATCCAGCGGTCATGAATGTCATCAACGACACCATGAAGCTCGACACAATTAGTCTTCAGCTTTTTCCTCTGTCTTTTCTTCAGCTTTTTCTGCAACAACTTCTTCTGATTTCTCTTCAGCAGTTGCTTCTTCCGCTTTTTCTTCAGACTTGGTCTCTGCTTTTTCTTCTGCAGGTTTGTCTTCGGTTGTTTCTTCCGCTTTTTCTTCGGTTGCCGCAACGCGACGACGCAATAGCGGAGAAGGTTCATCAGAAAGTTCAGTGATGCTTGTGGTTAAGAAGCGCATAACACGCTCATCAAGACGCAAAGTCTCATCAATCATTTTAGATACGTCAGCAGCACCATCAGTGACAAGCAATGAATAATGTCCGCGGTTACGTTTTTGGATAGAATAAGCAAGTGGACGAGATCCCCAGTATTCGCGTTTCACGATACGGGCTCCAGCTTTTTCAATTTTATCGACCAATTCATTGGTCATGGTTTCGGTGTTGTCCTGAGAAATATCAGGGTTTACGATAAACACTGTTTCGTAATACATAGCGCTCCTCTTGGTATGATTATCTTCTGATAATCGTTGCTTTGAAACATTTTTAGGCGCGTTCAAAGCAAGGTTATTTTAGTGTCACTACTTTCGCAGCGAGGCGGCACTATAAGACCTATCCTTCTATTGTCAAACGCATAAGACTTGCAATCATTCAACAAAAACGGCCACCAATGGTGACCGCTTCGATTAAACATTATTATTCATTCAACGCATGTGTATTACTCAATCATCGTCATCATGCTTTGACTTATCTTTACGATCATCATCTTTATCTTTTTTATGTTTCTTTTTCTTGTCTTTATCCTTTTTCTTATGCTTCTTCTTCGCTTTCTTCATTTCCGACTTGGTAATAAAACCATCAGCATCAGCATCGATTTTATCAAAGCGTTTTGCTGCAGCTGAAGCATATTCTTGGGCGCTTATTTTCCCATCACCATTGCTGTCCATTTTTTTCATCATTTTCTTCGTTTTGTGGCCATCCGCCATGCCTAAAGCTGGCAGAACAAAGACAGCAGCCAACAAAGCAATAAGTGTT
>CAMZLX010000085.1 GCA_947311795.1 uncultured Zetaproteobacteria bacterium | reverse complement strand
TAAGGGCGCGCTTCCAATTCTTTAAGCTCTTCTTCGCTCATTTCAAACTTACCTTCAAGCGAAAGCATGATGGGTGATGCGATAAAAATGGATGAATATGTACCCACAGCAATACCCACAAGCAATGCAAAAGCGAAGTTATGAATCACTTCACCACCGAAGAAATACAAGGAAAACACCACCAATAGCGTGGTTACAGATGTCATCAATGTACGTGATAAGGTTTGGTTAATCGAAGCGTTACACACGCTCACTTCATCTTCAGGTTTTTTCTTTTGTTTGTTGGCTGCGAAATTTTCACGGATTCGGTCAAACACCACAATGGTATCATTCAGCGAATAACCAAGTACGGTGAGTAATGCAGCCACCACGGACAATGAAAACTCCAATTGCAAGGCGGAGAACACACCCACCACAATAATAATATCATGAAGCAAAGCGGCATCAGCACCCAGCGCAAACCTTAGTTTAAACCTAACCATGACATAAATGAGAATGCCGCCCAAGGTGTAAATCACTGCCCACATACCTGATGACTTCAGCTCTTCACCCACTTGAGGCCCTACAAATTCAACGCGGCGCATTTCAACTTCATCTGCACCAAATGTTTCCGTTAAACCATCAAGAATAGCAGTGCTGATGGTGGATGCTTCAACACCTTCTTGATTTTGTACACGAATCAGAATCTCTTCGGGTGAACCAAACTCTTGAATCACCGCATTGCCATAACCTGCAGGTGTGATGGCGGCGCGAATATCAGCTGCAGGCACAGCTTTTTCAAAGCGAACCTCAACCAAGGTGCCACCCGTGAAATCAATGCCAAGGTTTAACCCTTTAAAGCCAATCAAAGCCAAAGAAACCAGCAACATAACAGCAGAGAATGAAAGCGCGATTTTACGCTTGGCTAAGAAGTTAATGTTAATATCAGAACGAATCAGTTGCATCATAAACCCCTTAAATACTCAACGATTTTAATTTTTTCTTGTTGCGATACGATAAATAGGTAATCGCACGTGTGACCACAATAGCTGTAAACATGGAAGCCAAAATACCCACACTTAACGTCACCGCAAAACCTTTGATTGGTCCTGTACCAAACTGGAACAATACGATGGCTGCAATTAAGGTGGTGATATTGGCATCCATAATGGTCGAGAAGGCTTTATCATACCCGCTATCAATGGCTGCAAGTGGCGTTTTGCCGAGATTTAACTCCTCTCGAATCCGCTCAAATATCAGCACATTGGCATCCACTGCCATACCAATGGTTAGCACGATACCTGCAATACCTGGCAAGGTTAATGTTGCGCCAATCATACTCATGGCTGCTGCAATCAACACAATATTAAATGCCAAAGCGATATTGGCGAACAAACCAAAAAGTCTATAATACACAAGCATAAACAACAGCACGGCAACAAAACCATAAATAATAGAGTTCAAACCCTTATCAATGGAGTCCTGACCCAAGCTCGGACCAATGCTGCGCTCTTCCACCACTTTAATAGGGGCTGGTAATGCACCTGCCCTAAGCACAATGGCAAGGTTTTGTGCATCTTTGCTGGTAAATGCACCCGTAATTTGTGCTGTGCCACCAGAAATACGCTCTTGAATCACAGGCGCGGATTGCACTTTACCTTCCAATAAAATAGCAAAACGTTTTTTAACATTTTCTTTGGTTAAGCGGTCAAACTTGCGACCACCTTGATTATTAAACTTTAGAGACACTGCAGGTTGATTGCTTTGCGAATCAATGGTGATGCGCGCCATTGCCACATCTTTACCTGATAACTCTGTGCGTTTCTTCAAAAGAATGGGGCGACCATCTTCAAAGTATGCAATCATATCACCTGGCGGAATGCGCCCTGCAACGGCTGCATCCAAATCACCTTTTTCATCCACAAGCTTAAATTCCAATTGTGCAGTTTGCCCAATAATGAGTTTGGCGCGTGCAGAATCTTCATAACCTGGAATTTGCACCAGCACCCGTCTGTCGCCTTGGCGCATGATAACTGGCTCGGTGGTTCCCAAAGCGTCCACACGGCGGCGAATGACTTCAATCGTTTGTTCAATGGCATACGATTTAATTTCTTTGGCTTCAGTTTCTGAAATGGTGAAGGTAATTGTGTCGGCTTCTGGCTGCGCCATGTCATAACCAAGCATGACTTTCTTTAACAATCGCGCTGCTTTGTCCGCTTGCTCAGGTTTTTTTAGCACCACAGACACTTGTGTCGCATCACTATCTAGTTTTTTGTAGCGTATTTTTTCTTCACGTAAGCTGCGGCGAATGGTGTTGATATTATCCGAAACTTGCTGCTCGATAACTTTCTCAATATCAACATCAACCACCAAATGAATGCCGCCTTTCAAGTCCAAACCCAAATTCATAGGCTGGCTTAATGATGCCGGCCACCAACTGGGCACGGTCATAAGATTGGGGGCTGCGCCCATCACGGAAGCAATCAAGACTGTGATAATGAGCCAAAATTTCCAAGGTGCATATTTTTGCATGGTTCTAATCCTTAATCGTTTATAACGGGTTTATTTGCCTGCTTTGGTTTTCTTTTCACTGGTCTTTTCTTTGGGCTTAGGGCTTTCTTGAGGACCTGAGATGGTATCTTGTTTCACACGAACGGATACGCCATCAGCAATTTCAACTGTCACCACGCTATCTTTAATTTGCATGATGCGACCCAAAATGCCGCCACCTGTAATGATTTTATCGCCTTTTTTCAAAGCATTAAGCGCTTCAGCATGTTCTTTCATGCGTTTTTGTTGCGGGCGAATCAATAGCACCCAGAAAATCACCATAATCAAAACCAAAGGAACCAGTGACATAATGCCGCCACCCGCATCTTCGGCTGCAAATGCCATGTTCGCTGGTAAAACGACCAAAGCAATTGCTGCAACAGCTTGTGAAATTGAGTGTTTCATGTGTGAGGTGTTCATATTTTATCCTTTATTGTTACTTTCATTTATTCTTCTAACTTATTGATTGCGATAGGTTTTTAGAAACCCATCACGAAACTCTGACCAGCGCCCTTCTTCCAAAGCATCCCTCGCCCTTTGCATCAAATCACAATAATAATGAAGATTGTGCAAGGTGTTCAACCGTGAACTTAAAAGCTCTTTTGCCATAAACAGGTGGCGAAGATACGCTCTGGAAAAGTTTTTGCATGTATAACATGTGCAACTGTCCATAATTGGCGCATCATCGGTTTGATGTTTGAGGTTTTTGATGTTGATTTTTCCATGGTCTGTAAACAATGTGCCATTGCGTGCATTGCGGCTTGGCATCACGCAATCAAACATATCAATGCCCCTATCAATGCCCTCGATAAGGTCGTCTGGTGTGCCCACACCCATGACATAGTGCGGTTTATCTTCAGGTAAATGGGGGGCAAGCGCATCCATCATTGCCATCATCTCTTCTTTGGGCTCGCCCACCGATAAACCACCTATGGCAATCCCTTCAAAATCAATCTCGGCAATGGCATTCAGGCTTTCACGGCGTAAATCAGGATACATGCCACCTTGCACAATACCAAATAAAGCTTGGGTATCGTTCACAGGCAAGTGTTCACGACAATCGTTTGCCCAGCGCATGGACATTTCCATGGATTCACGTGCTTCATCATAGGTGGCTGGATACGGCGTACATTCATCAAATGCCATCACAATATCACTACCCAGCTTGCGTTGGATTTCCATGCTTTCTTTAGGACCTAAAAACCAACGTGAACCATCAATGTGCGATTGAAAGCGTACACCTTCAGGTTCAATTTTGCGCAAATCACCCAATGACCAGACCTGAAAACCACCAGAATCGGTGAGAATGGGTCTATCCCAAGCCATAAATTTGTGCAAACCACCCATTTTTTCGACAATATCAGCACCAGGGCGCAGCATCAGGTGGTAGGTGTTGCCCAAGATAATCTCAGCCCCAATATCATCGGTTAAATCAGCTGGTGTT
>CAMZLX010000084.1 GCA_947311795.1 uncultured Zetaproteobacteria bacterium | reverse complement strand
TGTTCACTGCTAAACCATGTTTAAGTGCGGCTTCGATATACGTGTTTGGACTGCGAATATTGCTATACCGAAGTACACCAGCATTTGATGTGTCCCACTTGCCTGCTGCCCCTGCGCCAATACCGATATAATCATCATACAGCCAATAACCGCGGTTATGTCTACACGCTTCACCATATTGCGCAAAGTTGGATATTTCATACGCTGCATAGCCCGCTTCTGCCAATCGATTTCGCGTTTGCCAAAAGAAATCCAATGCCAAATCTTCATCAGGCAATGCCAACTTTTGTTTTTGATGGGTGACATGCAATGCGGTATGCGGTTCAACGGTAAGTTGATAACAGGATAAATGTTCGGGTGCTAAGGCCATGCCTTTTTCCAAAGATACAAACCATTCATCCAATTTTTGATGCGGCAAGGCATACATCAAATCAAGGTTAATACGTTCAAAACCCGTGCCCCTTGCCATCTCGTAAGCCTTGATCGCTTCATCGGCTGAATGGATACGCTCAAGCCATTGAAGTTCGGCATTATCAAAGCTCTGCACACCAATGGATAGACGGTTAATACCAGCTTTACGATAAGCTTTAAAACGCCCTGCTTCACTGGCGCCAGGGTTAGCTTCAAGCGTAATTTCAATATCATCTGAAAAAGAAAAATAAGTAGCAGCTTGATTTAAAACATCTGCAAACAAACTTGCTGGCGCCAATGACGGTGTGCCCCCACCGAAGAAAATACTATGAATTTTCCGACCTTGAAACTGCGGTTGTTCCGCATAATATTTTAATTCAGCCAACAACGCCTTGGCATAATCCAACCAAGGTGGCTCGGCAAAAACATGCGAATTAAAATCACAATAATGACATTTATGCAGGCAAAAAGGTGTGTGTACGTATAAGCGTAGCGGTGATTGATGGTTTATTGGAGTACAACCTCATAGCGGTCAGATGAGAATGTTTCATCATGTTTAAAGCTGATTTCTTTGCCCAAAAAGGTTTCCAATTGCGTGACCATCTCATTCTCTTCACCCAACAACAAATCAATCAGCTTGGGATGCGCAATCACCATCAGTTTTTCACTGGGATAAGCTCTAGCTTCTGCCACCACTTCACGGAACAACTGGTAACAAACCGTTTGCATACTTTTGGTCAGCCCTGTGCTGTCACAATGCCTGCATTCTATTTGCAGCATACGCCCCAAGGAATCCCGCGTGCGTTTGCGCGTGAGTTGCACCAAACCTAGCTCAGTAAAAGGGTGTGCTTTGGTTTTGGTTTTATCTCGCGTTAATGCCTCTTCCAATACTTCCATCACTTTGATTTGATTTTCTTCATCTAACATATCAATGAAATCAATCACAATAATGCCGCCAAGGTTGCGTAACCTCAACTGATGCACAACCTCATGCACGGCTTCCAAGTTGGTTTTAAAACTGGTTTCTTCAAGGTTTCGCGAACTCACCGATGAACCTGAGTTGACATCAATGGCAATCAAAGCTTCGGCTTGGTCAATCACAATCGAGCCGCCCGATTTCAAATCTACTTTTCGTTTCAAGGCACGATTAATTTCTTCTTCAACACCGTACACATCAAAAATTGGGCGACTGCCAGGATAATAATACAATCGGTCGCTCACTTCTGGCATAAACCGCTGCGCAAAAGTTTTCATATTTTCATATGCTTCCTTGGAATCAATGTAGATTTTATCTACTTCATCATCCACAAAATCACGCATCACTTTGAGGTATAAGTTCAATTCTGTATGAATCATGGTTTTCGGCGCTGTTTTTTGTCTGCGTTCATCAATATCCTGCCAAAGCCGTTCTAAAAACCTCAAATCCTGTTCCAACTCTTGCTGGGAATGCCCTTCAGCCACAGTTCGGATAATCACACCGCAATTCTCAGAGCGAATACGCTCTGCAATATCCAACAAACGTGTGCGCTCGTCTTCATCTTCCAAACGTCTGGCAATGCCAACATGGTCAAGGTCTGGCAAGTGCACAAGGTAGCGACCCGCTAAACTTACCATCGCGGTTAAGCGTGGGCCTTTAGAAGAAATCGGCTCACGCGAGACTTGCACCAAAATTTCTTGTCCTTCGCGCAAAAGCTGACCAATAGGTGCAATGTTTTGACGGTAACCCACATTCAAGGATGTTTCATCATTATCCTTGGTCTCCGCTTCATCTTCATCAGCAATTATTTCATTTTCAAAACGCGCACCCGGAATATCGCCTGCATACAAAAAACCTGCCCTTTCCAAACCAATGTCCACAAATGCCGCCTGAATACCGGGGATGACACGTTGCACCTTGCCCACATACATATTCCCACGTAAACCTTTGCCACGTGTGCGCTCAATATATAATTCTTCCGCCCGCCCATTTTCTACCCGTGCAATACGCGTTTCAAATGGGGCAACATTGACCAATAATTCCGTACTCATCTGTTTTCAACCTCACGCCGAACTTTAGCAATTAAAGCAAGCGTTGTCGCAACTGGCAAACCAATCACATTATCCAGCGCACCTTCAATGCCTGTGATAAACCCCGATGCACCACCCTGAATCGCATAAGCACCCGCCTTATCCAAAATATCATTATGTTGCACATACACCTCAATTTCTGCTGCGCTTATGTCACGGAAACAAACTTCTGTTGTCACAGTTTCAAGCCGATACACATCATCCAAACGCACGCAAACCGTGGTATGCACCTGATGCTTTTGCCCCGACAGCTTTTTAATCATACTTTGGGCTTCTGCCAAATCTTGCGGTTGCCCCAAAGCTTCATCACCCAGCGCAACCAACGTATCGGCTGCCACAACAGGCATATCTTTTTGCCCTTGAATATCACATGCCGCCGCTTTTTCTTGGCATAATCTTTGTGTCATGGCTTGCACAGATTCACCATCAAGCGGCGTTTCATCAACATGACTTGGGCGCACATCGACAACAAGCCCTGCTACTTCCAATAAAAATAATCGTCTTGGCGATTGTGATGCTAAAATAATATCCATGCTGCCAAACCTAATCGCAATCTAAGGCTAATGATATACCAAGCAAAACTTACGCTTGCAGCGCATAGCCATAACCTTTAGAAATCGCGGTTCAATAAGAAACAGGGGAAAGAAATGAAAAAGATATTCATGATTGCTGCAATATCTGCATTTTTAATCAGTGGTTTTGCTGCAACAGAAGCAGTGGCTGGCGCTGAAAAGAAATGTGCTGCATGCCATAATTTTACCAACAAAGGCAAAGTAGGGCCTGGGCTTTTGGGTGTTTTTGGTCACAAAGTAGCTTCTGCAAACTTTAAAAAATATTCTAAAGCTTTGAAAAGTGCGGATTGGACATGGGATGAAGAACATCTTCGTGCTTGGATTTGTAACTCGAAAAAAGCTGTGAAAGAATTTACAGGCAACAAAAAAGCCAAAACAAAAATGCCACCGCAAAAAATGTGTGGTGAAAAAGGCGATGAAATTATCGCTTTCTTGAAAAACCTGAAATAGGCTTTTCTCACACTTTACAAAGGCGGCTCAATGAGCCGCCTTTTTTATTGTGTATGTTTTATTATGCCTGTTTTATTTAAGCGTCAGCGGTAAACCTGCTGCAACAAAAAACACGCGGTCTGCCACCTCTGCAACCGCCTGATTTAAGCGCCCTTGTTCATCACAAAATTGTCGTCCAAGGCTAGACTCTGCCACCAAACCCATGCCCACTTCATTGGATACCAACACCACGTCACCCGCATAAGCCGTTAACATCTTGCAAAGATTATCCACTTCTGCCATCACGTCTTTCTCTGCAAACATAAGATTACTCAACCACAGCGTTAAACAATCAACCAAGATAAGTTCGTTTTGATGTTGCTTACCATCAAGTGCACCGAGCAAATCCAAAGGCTCTTCAATCACTTGCCAATGTTGCGGTCGTTGTTGCTGATGTTTAATAATGCGCGATTGCCACTCGGCATCCTCTTCATAACGCGGTGCAGTTGCTATATAACATACAGCTTTGCCACTCTCTTTTGCCAGCTTCTCAGCCAAGCGAGATTTTCCGCTCCTAGCACCACCCAGCAGCAATGTTACTGGCACAACTGCACCCATGTTTTATGATTTGTATTCATAAGCCCAACTGTACAACATATCAAAAGACTAGCCATACGCTTTTTTATCGCCAGTCTGCTTAGCGCTGTTTTATTATTCTTGATTTGGAGATGTCATGCCCATAAGCCTTGCATATTTTGGTGTTGTTCTGATTTGGAGCACCACTCCGCTCGGTATTGCTTGGAGCGGTCAAGCCGCTGGTTTCACCTTTGGTTTGGCTGGACGTATGGTCTTGGGTCTGGCGCTTATTTTTATCTTTGCTGCCATGATGGGCAAAAAGGTTGTTTGGCATAAACGTGCGCGACTGGCTTACCTGTATGGCGGTTTGGGGCTCTACGGTGGCATGGAGTTGGTCTATTGGGGAGCACAGTTTATCCCCTCAGGTTGGGTGTCTTTACTCTTTGGTTTAACCCCTATCATCACCGCCATCATGGCATCGTGGTGGCTTGAAGGTGAGCTGTTAACCCGCGCTCGAATCATTGGTATGTTCTTAGGTTTTATAGGTTTATTGGTTATTTTTGGTCAAAGCTTAGCTTGGAGCGATGCGGCTATATTTGGTGTGTGTGGTGTGCTGGCATCAGGCACAGTCCATGCCGCGTCTGCGATTTGGGTAAAGCGCGTGAAAGCTGAAGTCTCTGGCATCAGTATGACCGCTGGCACACTCAGTGTTGCCACGCCACTCTTCGTGCTGACTTGGCTCATCTCGCAACCCGACTTCAACACACTTTGGCACACACTAAACACAGCACCAAGTCATACTGTGTGGGCAATTGCATACCTTGCACTCTTTGGTTCCGTGTTTGGATTTTCTTTATACTTCCATATTTTAAAACATGTGGAAGCAACCCGCGTTGCCTTGATTGCATTGATGACACCTGTCATTTCGCTCATTCTCGGACACTTCCTGAATCATGAACCTATCACATTCAATATCATCTTGGGTGCAAGCTTGATTGTGTCGGGTTTAGCGGTGTTTGAACTGGGTGACAAACCACTACCCAAATGGATACCTTTTCGCCCCAATTAATTGAGTTGGGCATGAACATCATCCACTTCTGCTGCATATTTTTCAAAAAAGGGGCAGAGCCCTTTAATGAGCGTTTTGGTGCATTTATCTTTCTTTTATGCATAGTTAGCCTATGAGCAAGTTGAAAGGAAACTGTTAAAGGGCTCTGAGCTTACAACAGTAGCTCTTCAAAACTTAATAGATGAATATTCTGACACAGGATGTGGGAAGTGAACAAGTTAAAAATAACTTTTGTAAAAGGGTGTTTTGTTTTTGCTTTTGGTGCTTTTGCGATAATAAGGCTTATTGGTGAAGCTCTTACCTACCTCGAGTTAGAAATGTTTAATGGAGAATTACCTGATAGTTATAGGACTGCTTCTTTTTTATTAATGCTTTTTTTATTATTGCTCCTTGCGATTCCAACGATGATAAAACCAATCAGAGCTATTAATATTGAGAAAGAAAGAAGGATAAACAAGTGGCACATTACTGGTATTCCCCCCGATGAACAAGAAGATGCCTAAGAGCCCTTTTCTGTACTGCCCAAGTGGATACCTTTTCGCCCCAATTAAAAAAACTCGATTTAATTGTGGTAATTTCCAACCAAAGCTATATATTTATTCGTCTAATTCGTGGGGATGGAGGATATAACCATGGCAGCAAGACGATTTTATAAACCTATTCTAACCGCAGAACAAATGCGTATGGCAGAGCAACAAACCATGTCCGATTCGGGTGTGACAAGCTTGGAACTGATGGAACGCGCTGGGCAAGCTATCGCCAGAGAATGCCATAAACACAAATTGGATAGCGGAAGAATTGTTATTATTGTGGGTGCAGGAAACAATGGTGGAGATGGCTTTGTTGCTGCCAGATTACTGCATTTAGACCAAGTGCCTATCACTGTTATACCACTGTTTCCGCTTGAAAGCTTAAGTGGCGACATCAAACATCAAGCAGAACAGGCTGCAAGTGTTGGTGTAAAAATTCGCCCTATCACTAGCAATGCTGAAGCACAAAAATTAGACAATTGGATTAATCGCGCAGTGTTGGTTGTTGACGCTGTGTTTGGCACGGGTTTAAACAAACCCATCACGGGATGGATTGAACAAGCTATTCACCATATCAATGCAGCGCATTGTCCCATTTTATCGGTGGATATTGCCAGTGGTATTCATGCAGATACAGGTGAAATCATGGGTGCTGCCGTGCACCCAGATGTTACCTTACCTATCGCTGCATACAAATGGGGGCATTGGCTCAAAGATGGTAAACAGCAGGGTAGCTTGATGATAACACCTGCACCCATTGGTATTCGAAAAACCACCATGATGGCAATGATTCAAGCCTACCCCTTTGTTGCCAAACAAAGTTTACTCAATGATAAAGATATTATTGCTTATGCTTTTCCACCACGACCTGTGGATGCCTACAAACAATTGTGTGGACACCTTTGGATATTTGGTGGTTCCAAGGGTTATTCTGGTGCACCAACATTGGTTGCCCAAGGTGCGCAAGCTGTGCGCACAGGTGT
>CAMZLX010000083.1 GCA_947311795.1 uncultured Zetaproteobacteria bacterium | reverse complement strand
TGAACAAAGTGCCTGCGGTATTTGATGTTGCCAAACGTTTGGAAGGGCATGTTAAAGGCATGATTACACCGGGTACATTGTTTGAAGAGCTTGGTTTTCGCTATATTGGTCCGATTGATGGGCATGATTTTGACCATTTGTTGCCCACCTTGGAAAACTGCAAGGATTTGAACGGCCCCGTATTGTTGCATGTCTTGACCAAAAAAGGACTGGGTTATTCACCTGCTGAAGAAGACCCTGAAACATGGCATGGTTTGGGTCCATACTGCTTGAAATCGGGCGCACCGATTAAAAATGCCGATGCACCCAAAACATATACCCAAGCCTTTGGTGATACCCTCATTGATTTGGCGAAAGAAGATGAATCTATTGTTGCCATTACGGGCGCTATGCCGGGTGGCACGGGTTTATCACCCTTTGCCAAGATGTTTCCCAAGCGCTGCATTGATGTGGGTATTGCCGAGCAACATGCGCTGACATTTGCGGGCGGGCTTGCTTGCGCTGGCATGAAACCAGTGGTGGCGATTTATTCCACATTTTTACAACGTGCTTACGACCAAATTATTCACGATATTTGTATTCAGAACCTGCATGTGGTGATGTGTTTGGATAGGGCAGGTATTGTTGGTGCAGATGGGGCAACGCATACGGGCATGTTTGATATTGCCTTCCTTAGATGTTTGCCGAACATGACCATCATGTGCCCCAAAGATGAAATCGAGCTTGCGCACATGCTCAAAACTGCAGTGGACGATATGGATGGCCCCGTGGCGATTCGTTATCCGCGCGGTTCAGGTTTGGGTTTGGACGCTGAAACACCAACTTCATTGGCAGTAGGTAAGGCTGAGTTGATTGAACAAGGAAAAGATGGGTTGATTGTCTCCGTGGGTACGCGGTTCTCTGATGCACAATCCGCAGTTCAAACTTTAAAAGATGAAGATAAAAAAGATTTCGCTTTGCTTAATCTTAGGTTTGTCAAACCTTTGGATGTGGATGCCATCATCAAATATTTACCTAAGGGTAAACCCTTGGTTGTGGTTGAAGAAGGTGTGGCTGAAGGTGGCGTAGGCGAGAAGATTGCGGTTGAAGCTTTGCAATCAGGATGGCATGGTGCATTTGTGCATGTGGCTATGCCTGATGCCTTTCCAGAGCATGGTACGCAAGCTGAAATTTGGCGTGATTTAAAATTGGATGCGGATGGTATCGTTGAACAAATAAGGAGTGTGTTATGAAAAGATTAATAGGGATGGTTGCCGTTTTATTATTGGTGGCTTGTAGCCAAGAAAGTGTGAAACAAACGAAACCGGTTGCGTCAGTCGAGCCAGCTGTGCCGCAAGCAACGATGGAAATGGATGCAGCAAAAGCGCATGCAGATATGTTGGAGGAAGCTGAACCCACTGCTGCTGATGCTGCACAAGCGCATGCGAATATGTTGGCGGAAGATGGGCCAACTGCTGATACTTCCCCTGCGCCTGCTGAAGTGGTGGTTGCTAAAAAAGAAGTCGTCAAACCTCAACCTGCTGCGGTAACACCTCAAGTAAGCAAACCTGCGGTGACGAAAGCTGAACCTGTGGTCACAAAGCCCGTGGCGCAAACACAAGTGGTTGAGACAAAAGTAGCTGAGAAAAAAGTGGTTGCACCACTTGTGCAAGGCAAGCAGCCCATTAAAAGTGAGCCCAGTCCAGCACCCAGTGACATTATGCTTAAATCAGAGCCAAGCATGGATATGGCAAAAGCCAACGCACTCACGAAAAAGTGTAAGTCTTGTCATGCAACAGACAAAGACAAAGTAGGTCCATCATGGAAAAATATTCAAGCTGCTTATGGTTCTGCGGATACTTTAGCTGCGGTGTTTGCCAGTGGTTTTAACGTAGAAGACAGAAAAGTAGCTGCTACGGATGCGAAGTTTAAGAAAAAAGCCAAGGTGATGACAGGGCAATATAAAAGCCTTATCAAGAAACAAGTGGAAAAAGGCAAGTTTACTTACAATGAAATGGCGCAAGCTATTTTTGCTAAGTAAGCAATCAACATTTAGGTGGTTTCCATTGCTTGTTAAGACTTTATTTGTAGGCTTTGCCTTATGATAGATTCAAAAGCCAATGTTCAAATGGGTGCTAAAATGGTGTGTGGCAAAAGAAGTTTTAGCACTTTGTCAGGTTTGTTAGCATAGTGGAAGCCAAAGAAAGTCGCCCTGTCCACACCATCAAACGGCGTGGTATTTATATCTTACCAAGCATGTTCACCTTGCTTGGTTTGTTGTGTGGTTTTTTCTCTTTGGTGAGTACGATTCAGGGCAGTTATGAAAGTGCAGCATGGGCGATTATTGGTGCTGCTATTTTTGATATGTTGGATGGGCGCGTGGCACGTCTATTGAATGCTGAGACTGCCTTTGGTGCAGAACTGGATTCATTGGCTGACATGGTTTCCTTTGGTGTTGCACCTGCAGTAATGGTTTACTGTTGGGTATTGATTCCCTATGGTAAACTGGGTTGGCTTGCCGCCTTTTTAATTGTTGCAGGTTCAGCACTTCGCCTTGCAAGGTTTAATGTGCAACTTGCAAGCCAAGATAAAAAATACTTTCAAGGTTTACCCACACCTGCATTGGCATTGTTTATGGCATCGGGTGTGTTGTTTCATCATGCGTTTGATGTCGAACCAACACAAATGATTTGGTTGGTGATGAGCATTGTTTTGGCATGGTTGTTGGTGAGCAATGTTCGCTTTGTATCGGGCAAAGATATTGATTTAAAACAAAAGCGACCCTTTGCCATGTTGGTGTTGTTGTTGGGTGGTCTTGTGTTGTTGGTATTAGACCCACAGCGGGTATTGTTTCCTGTGTTCTTGGCATATTGTATGCATGGTCCTGTACTGAGTGTTTGGCAGGGGCAGCAAACAGCAAGGTTACGTTTGAAAAAACGATTGGCTCGCGCCAAAGCTAAGCAAGCTGTAAAAGCTGACGTTGACAACAACGATTAAGTCAGCGCATACTCCGCCGCATGAACGTATTAACCTTGCACCTGCTACTCGCACTCGACACACTCAATTGTGCCGTGCTGGTTCGCACGCGACTGAATAAATAAGTTTTTATTTGTATTTAAAGTTTCGAGCCACGGTTAATCCCCGTGGCTTTTTTGTTTTTAGAATGGTTTGAAGTTAAGGAGAAAGAAAATGTCTGATCGTTTATACATTTTTGATACCACATTACGTGATGGTGAGCAGTCTCCGGGTTGCTCGATGAATATTGAAGAGAAGTTGCGCATTGCCCATGCGCTTGCGGCTTTGGGTGTGGATGTAATTGAAGCAGGGTTTCCTGTGGCATCCCCCGATGATTTCACGTCTGTGAATCGTATTGCTGCTGAAGTGCCAGATGCAATGATTGCTGGCTTGGCGCGTGCTCACCCCAAAGATATTGATGGGGTGGCTGAAGCGATTAAACCTGCGGGTGATAGAGGGCGTATTCACACCTTTATTGCCACAAGCCCCATTCATATGGAAGCCAAACTTCGCATGAGCCCTGATGAAGTGGTGGAGCGAGCCGTGGCTGCGGTGAAACAAGCGCGCAACTTGGTCGCAAATGTTGAGTTTTCAGCCGAAGATGCAGGGCGTTCAGATGATGATTTTTTATGCCGCATTGTGGAACAAGTGATTGATGCAGGTGCATCCGTCATCAACATTCCTGATACCGTGGGTTATATGACTCCTGATGAATTTGGTCGCAAGATTAAATTGTTGCGCGAGCGTGTGCCCAATGCAGATAAAGCGATTTTCTCTGTGCATTGTCATAATGATTTGGGTTTGGCGGTTGCCAACTCATTGGCAGCGGTTGAAAATGGTGCAAGACAGGTTGAATGTACGATTAATGGTTTGGGTGAGCGGGCTGGTAATGCAGCGTTGGAAGAAATCGTGATGATTTTGAAAACCCGTGCGGATAGGTATGCCATTGAAACAGGCATTGATACCACCAGAATTGTCAGCACGTCCAAATTGGTTTCTCAAATCACAGGTATGCCTATTCAAGCCAACAAAGCCATTGTTGGAGCCAATGCCTTTGCCCATGAATCGGGCATTCACCAAGATGGTGTGTTAAAACATAAAAAGACCTATGAAATTATGACGCCTGAATCGGTGGGTTGGAATACCAATCGTATGGTATTGGGTAAACATTCGGGTCGAGCGGCACTTAAAGCGCGTTATGCAGAATTGGGTGCAGATGTTGATGGTGAACAATTGGTCACAGTGTTTGAGCGTTTCAAAGCATTGGCAGATAAGAAAAAAGATATATTTGATGAAGACTTGCAAGCGATTTTGCACGGTGATGCTGAAATCAATACTGAGCATGTGAAGTTGGTTGGCTTGCATGTGGCATCGGGCACGAAAGATGCGCCTGTTGCTGCTGTAAAATTGGATATTGATGGCGAAACATTTGAAGCTACTGCGAAAGGTGATGGCCCTGTGGATGCTGCATTTAAAGCTATTAAATCTTTGGTGGAACCCAATGGTAAGTTGCTGTTGTATTCAGTGAATGCGATTACCGCAGGCACAGATGCGCAAGGTGAAGTGACGGTGCGTTTGCAAGATGGTGACAGAATCGTCAATGCGCAAGGTTCGGATACAGATATAGTGGTGGCATCGGC
>CAMZLX010000082.1 GCA_947311795.1 uncultured Zetaproteobacteria bacterium | reverse complement strand
TATTTTAAGTGCAATGTCTCGCACAAATGTTTGGCAATCTTTTCCACATGCCCATCTTCGTTGATATTGTCCATGTTTGCCATTTGTGAGGCTTCCAAAAGGTTGGGCGTGATAAAGGTTGCCCCATGATAGGATGCGTTGTTGGCAGGTTTAGGGTCAACGCCCACAATCTTGCCTTTAAGCTTGGGGATGAGCTTCTCCAGCAATTCAGGCGTGAGCACTCCTTTGGCATAATCGGATAAAATCACAGCATCAGCTTGGTCGAGCTTGGCGATAATACGTTCCAATATTTTGCTTTGCGTATCGGCATGAATCGGGCTTGCCCACTTATGGTCATAGCGCACGATTTGTTGATGTTGCGCCACTACACGCGTTTTAATCGCAGTTGGGCGTTCATTCTTTTTGGTGAATACACCCGAATCATCCGAATCAAGCTCACCCAACCGGTTATGCACCCAAGCGCCTGGTTCATCATCACCCACAACGCCAAACATGGCAGACTTGGTATTCAAAGCATGAAGATTACGAATCACATTGGCAGAACCACCCAAGCGGCGGTCAACCTTTTGCACATTGACCACAGGCACGGGTGCTTCAGGGGAAATACGGGTCACATCACCCCAAATAAATTCATCCACAATAATATCGCCAATGACTAAAATCATAAAGTGAGACTCCTTTGTTTGCGTAATGTTGCTGCCCGTTGGTTGATCTCGGTTTTAAGCTGACCACATGCCGCAGATATATCACGACCTTTGGAAATGCGAACCACAGCAACCACACCTGCATCATTAAGAAAATTGCGAAACATATCAACCACTTCATCGCTTGGTCGCGCAAAGCGGCTGCCTTCAAATGGGTTAAAAGGCAGGATATTGACCGTGCTACCCAAACTTTTTGCAATGTCCCGCAAACGTTTGGCATCATCCATGGAATCATTGATGCCAGCGAGCAAAACATATTCAATCAGAATACGTTTTTTATTGCGCGCACCTACATATTTCTGCATCACGGCGAGCAAGTCTTCCAGAGGATACTTCTGGTTAATCGGCATGATTTGATTGCGCACATTATTGGTGGTGGCATTCAGCGACACTGCCAAAGAACAAGGTAAATCATCTTCAAGTAAACGATAAATCGCAGGCACAAGACCAGCCGTAGAAATCGTGACCCGCCTAGGGCTAAGTGCCATGCCTTGTTCGTGCGTGACCATGCGTACAAACTTGGCGACATGCTCATAATTATGCAGGGGTTCACCCATACCCATCATCACAATATTACGCGGAAATTCACCCAAGACCTGTTTAGCTATCATCACTTCCTGCATCATTTCAGCCGTGGTTAAGTTGCGGGTCAGCCCTGCAGTGGCGGTAAGACAAAATTCGCAACCAATGGCGCAACCGACTTGCGAAGATATGCATTGGGTTAAACGCCCATCAGCAGGAATCAACACGGATTCCACATCTTTGGCATCTCTCATGCGCATAAGCAGCTTTTGTGTGCCGTCTTCGGCATGTTGGTTGGCGATAATTTCAGGTAAAATGATTTCAGTGTTATCTTGAAGCCAGTTTAATAGTTTTTTCGGAAAGTCAGGGATGTTTTCAATATCAAACTCACCATAGCGAAACACTTTACCCATGACTTTTTTGGCATGCACAGGGGAGACATCCATCTGTTCGCAGATGTTGATAAGCTCATCGTAATCAAGCCCAAGCAGCGGTGTTTTGGTTGTTTTCATTAGCCTATACAAACAAAAAAGGGAGCAAAAAGCTCCCTTTGATACAATGGTTTAGAATATCAAAGACCAAATTTGGCTTTGTTGGCAGACACTTCTTCGGCAGAAGGTGGCGTTTTCTCGTTAACTTCAGCCAATTCAAAGGCATCACGGTCAGTGTCGCAAAGGTCATTAAGTTCGATGTCTGATTCAAATACATCAGGCACATCTTCTTCAGGATAAATCGCTTCCCAAGGGCATTCAGGCTCACAAACTGCGCAGTCAATACACTCTTCAGGTGAGATATAAAGCATGTTTGGCGTTTCATCAGAAGCATCTTTAGGCTGATAAAAACAATCCACAGGACATACCGCAACGCAAGCAGTATCAACGCAATCTTTACAAAGTTGGGTAACAACAAAAGCCATGATTTTAACCTCTTTAGGAAATAGAAATGTCTAACGAAGGCGAACTATACGATGAAACCGCATTTAGCCAAGCACAGAATCATACTGGCAAGGAAGGTGAAAGTGTATTGATGATTAATTTAGGTTATCTTGCGCGCATGAATTTAACGGTATTTGATGTTTTTACGCCAATCCAGTGGTTAAGTCTAGCTGGGGCTATGCTGCTGTGCGCGGTCATTTTTTATGTTTATAAACATAGGCAGTCTGATGCTTGGCGGCTTAAACAAGCCATCAAACAACATGCGAAAGAGCATATTAAAGATGCTGTATTGTTTGATGGGGTAGATAGCTATCTGTTTGCTGATGATGTGCTGTTGTTGCAAGGAAGCATCTTGATAATTAAACGTGATGATAGCGAAGGTTATATATATGGGGCGGGCAACATTCATGAATGGACATGTGTAAAAAATCATGTGACGGCGAAGTTTAATAATCCATTGGAGAAGCTTGGACATTTTGTTACCCAAGTACAACAAGAGTGTGGCTTTGAAGGTGTGATGGGTGGAGTGTTGTTTGGTAGCCAAGCTGAGTTTCCCAAAGGTGTGCCTGAGGGGGCGTTGCAAATGCAAACGCTTGCGAATGACCTACAAAATCTTCAAGGTGGGGTAGAGCAACATGAGGCAGCTATTCAAGCGTGGGCAAAGTTAAAAGCCATGATTGCACGGGATACAGATGAAGTGGGTCTGCTCAAATAAAAGAGCCCAAATAAAAGAGCCTGAATGCAAAGCAAACAGGCTCTTCTAAGGCTAGCGAAATATTGCGAGACGTTTAATCAAGAATGATGGATTCTAGGCGTTCCATATCATTCACAACGCGCCAAGTACCTTCGCCTGCGTTCACGCGCTCTTCCCATGCTTGTAATCTATCCATGTATTCACGTGGGTCGATATTGTCGCTGCGAAGCTTGGTCACATTCAATGCCACCACACTAAAACCATCGAGTTGTAACGGAATGTCGCGGTTATAACCTTCCTTAAGTTCCTCTTTTAAATCAGAGAAAATAAGAACGGTTTTTTTGCCTACACCTGCTTCATTGAGATATTCCACAGCTTGTAAAATGCCACCTGTGATGTCGGTGTAACCACTGGACTTGACTCCTTTCACAAACGCATCAATTTTTTCTCTAAACTGACGTTTTTGGCGGTTGGCAATGCTGGGGCGGTCATCAAAAGTCACCTTAGCCACAATATCTTTCTCACTAAAGCTTGCCGTGTCCACCCGTGCCACAGCAAAGGTGTCGCCAGGGTTGAGTTTCGCAAGTGTAAAGTTAATCAAATGCTGTGCTTTCACCAACTCTTGGGTGTAGGTGCCTGATGTGTCGAGCAACATATACACACCTTTGGTTGTGGGTAGCTCTTTGCCGCTATCGCAGCCAAAAAGCATTAGGGTTAGTAGTATCGTTATATATTTCATGTTCACACCTCCTTCATGGTTTGTGTGTCTAGCGGGTTAAATCCGTGTTTATCTTTTTTGCGTGCTTTGGGTGCTGTGCCTTTAATTTTGGACTCAATCCAAAGCGGGATAAAGATAAGTAAGTCATACAAACTGGTGAGCATTAGCCCTGCATAGTGGGCGCTGTTTGCCAGCAAGTTAAACATAAACGAAGCGGCGCGAAGCGATGCCACAGCAGCAATACCAAGCACAGTACGCGCTGCATGAATAAAGGATTCAAGTGGAATAGCCACAAACACCAAAGCAAAGGGAAGAATGAAACCCATGCCCATTTGTGCGGCTGTGGTAATCCAGCGGTCGGATACACCTGAAGCCGCATTCATGGCATCACTACCATTAAGCAATGAAGCGCGAAGTGCCGCATCATCTTGCGCCAAGATTTCACGCATATATGCCAAGCCTGCTTCCACACTGGCAAGCATGAAAAGAATACCAAAAGTGATAAATACCATTTTGATACGCATGCTGTCTTTCATCGCGCCAATCACGGGGAACAGGCGCGTTATGCGCAAGCTTTCCATGAGGAATAAACCCATGGCAACTTCCACAAGAATGATGACCAGTGCAGCAATGTTTGCCACCTTAAATCCCATCATATTGCTGCTGCCACCCACCATTTCCTGCATGGGTCGTGCAATCAGGTTGAAGTTGATGGCTGCGCCACCAATAGCAATGGCAAGCACAAAACCAGCCACGAAAAATTGCGTCAACGAGGATGACGAAAGTGTTTTCTTCGCGGTATCGGTTTCACGAATGATTTCCTCATAATGTTCCATTTGACGGTCAACCACTTGTGCACGGTCTAAAAGTGCATTCACATCTTGGTCAACCTGTTTGAGGTCTTTGTTCATGCCGTGCCAAGCGGGGCGCATGTTTTTAAGCAACATGTGGCGCTCTTTGCTGGCTAAACGGTAAGATTCCAATGTTTTCTCATGGTTTTTTTCCATGGAGCCATGAATGCTTTCAAGAATTTCACCCACCATTGGGTCATTTTTGGATGCAGTGATTTTAGCAACGGCATCCACAGCTTTTGCCCAACCTGGTGCTTCAGGTGGCACGTCCGCACTGGATTTGTAATCTTCATCCAGCTTGGTAATCACATCATTCACTTTACGATGCAAAGTGGGGTATTCCGCCAAGTCTTTGGCAACAATATTATTGATGCGCTCAAACTCGCGCTCAATTTCATGTTCTGAGGCTTCTCTGCCTTCAGCAATAAGTACTTCTGTGTTGCGTTGCGCGAGGCGCTGCTCCACATCCGATAATGCACCTGCTGCTTGGGCAAATGCGCTTTTCATCAGGGATGTAATGGCGTGAATCATGCTGTGCATAGGATCTCTTGCGAGATAGGTCAAAGTCATGAGCAAAATAACCCATATTGTAGCTGATATGGCTGCACTTTCTGACCATAGTAGATATATTTCTTGTATTGACATCGTAGCCTCCTTTGCGCTGGTTTTGACCAGCGGCATTGTCCAGATATCGTTGGATTCAAGGTACGATGTTGGGCTGTGGCGAATATGTTACGAATATCACAAGTTCTTGTTTTTTGGCGTGGAATGATGCGTCAAGATATTGATTATAAAGGAATTATCTACAAAGTAATATTCGATGGGTGTGGTGTGTCAATCTGACTACACATGTATCCTGATGCTTGGTTATGCACCAATAAAAAAGCTTGCCAACCCAAGGGCTGACAAGCTTTAAAGTCCTACTGGACCACAATCTGTGGTACCGAGAGCCGGAGTCGAACCGGCACAGTGTCACCACCGGGGGATTTTAAGTCCCCTGCGTCTACCAGTTCCGCCATCCCGGCATTCACATCAACTTTAGCATCAATGCTAGTGTTGAAATTGGAGGCAGGGGCGAGAATCGAACTCGCGAATAAGGGATTTGCAATCCCCCGCCGTACCACTGAGCCACCCTGCCTAACTAGCTTTGTAAGCTGGTAACCTCACAAAGCATCTTCAAAAACAAAAAAGGAGCTTGAGCCCGAAGACAATCAAACTCCTTTTTACAAGTTCAAAAAACTGGAGCGGGTAACCGGGCTCGAACCGGTCACCTCGACCTTGGCAAGGTCGCGCTCTACCAAATGAGCTATACCCGCATTGAACGCGGCGAACTTTAGCGTTGGGAAGGGTAGCGTCAAGCATTTATTTTGTGGTGAAAGTTGTTGCAAAGAGCCATGATTTAATAGATGGGTTAATCCTGCCTAAGTTATGTAAATCTAAAATATTTTTACATCAAAAAACTGGAAAGCTTGGTGTGCTTCTGATAACTTCCGCGCCCGACATGAATCAAACAAATAAACAAACACGTTTTATCTTTGTAACTGGCGGGGTTGTCTC
>CAMZLX010000081.1 GCA_947311795.1 uncultured Zetaproteobacteria bacterium | reverse complement strand
GATGCCACCCAACTGGCTGGGTGATGTTGTTTTAGCTCAACCTGCATTGCGTACCCTTTGTTTGCAGTATCATGATGCTGACATATCGGTGTTTGGGCGCGGCTGGTTAAAAGAGCTTTTACCCTTTCTCAACCTTAACCACCCCAATATTCATGTTGTGGAAGAAATCCCTAAGCGTAGTGATGCCGTATTTTTATTTCCCAATAGTTTGCGTTCTGCGCTTCAAGCCTTTGGTTCTAGAGCTAAACAACGCATTGGTTACCGCAGAGATGGACGAAGTCTGCTTTTAACCCATGCTTATACATCACGCATTGACTTGAAACATGAGCACCATAGGGGTTATTACCTTGATATGTTGCGTCAATATGGCTTAGATACCCCTTTTGATGAAGTCGAGCTGATAGCCCCTGAGCCAGCACAAGCGCAAGCAGTGACTTTGTTAAAAGAGAAGGGATTAGATGCGGCTAAAGTTGTGTGTGTTGCACCGGGTGCGCAATTTGGTGGTGCAAAGCGTTATCCTGCGGAATCGTATGCAGATGTATTAACAAAGCTATCGCGTGATGGTTGGGATATTGTTGTTTTGGGTACATCCGCAGAGCGCGATATTGCGACACAGTGCCTTAGCGATGTGAATGAACGTTGTTGGAATGCTGCGGGCGAAACATCGCTCACAGAAGCATTATCTTTAGTATCAGTCGCCAAGCTTATGTTATGTAATGATTCAGGTTTAATGCATGTGGCAGCAGGTTTGGGTATTCCAACAGTTTGCATGTTTGGTGCCACCGACCCCGATAGAACATCACCATCAGGTAAGCGGGTGAAGGTGTTGTATCAACCTGCTGATTGTAGCCCGTGTTTGAAGCGAGAATGTGAAGTTGAAGGGCAGCCGTGTATGAAAAACATCACACCTGATATAGTGTACCAAGCTTGTGAAGGTTTTCTAAAACGTTAACGATGTAAGGCTTCAAACACACGGCTAGCTAATATTTCAGACATACCTTTCACTTCTTGCAGTTTTTCCCGTGATGCCTTTTTAACACCTGCAATCCCACCAAAATGTTGAAGTAGGGCAGTTCGTTTTTTCGCACCAATACCTTCAATGCCATCCAAACTTGAGGTGAACACCGCTTTTTTTCGCCGTTTTTGTAAATATCGGCTAGCAAAGCGGTGTGCTTCATCGCGAATGCGGGCGATGAGTAGCAGGGCAGCATCATGTTTGCCTGGTTTCAGCCCTTGTTTAAGAGGTATGGGTGCATCATCCCAGCCTGCCCACAAGGTTTCATTGCCTGTTTTGCGCTTATCACCTTTGGCTACGGCAAGAAGTTTGATGTTCAAATCCGTGAAGTTTTTGTAAGCAGTTTGGGCGGCTTGAAGTTGCCCTTTGCCACCATCAATCAGCAAAATATCAGGTTTGGGCATATCATCTTTTTGAATTGCCGTAAAAAAGCGGGTAAGTACCTGTGTCATGCCTGCATAATCATCACCATCCAAAATAGGATTGGCTTTGGTGGCATCATCCAACTTGTATTTACGGTATAAATCTTTGCGTGCGCCATGGGTATCCGCATAAACAATAGCGGATAACATTTGTTTGCCGCCCAAGTGTGCATTATCCACCGCTGCAATCAGTTCAGGTGTTTGTGTAAGCCCAAGCATGGTTTGAAGTGCAACAACCGCAGCCTCTTGATGATGCCCACCGCGCGCAGCCAATGTTTCCGTTGCCCCTTTGATTACAGTGCTTAACCAATCAAATCGAGCGCCGCGTTTAGGAAAATACAGTTGAATCTTAAGCTTAGGGTAAAGCAGCTTTAGGATATGTTGCAAGGGTGCGCGCTGTGTCTCATCACATGCCAAGAGGATATGTTCAGGTGGTGACTCTTTGCGGTAGCGCTCAAGCATCAATGATTGCAGCACTTCCATATCGTCTGCATCCAAAGCTTGATTGACCTTGATGGTGTGTACGCCCAAATCGCGTCCGCCACGGCGCACACCCACAGCCGCCATCACACCATGACTTTGCCTGATAATGGCAAGCACATCAGCATTGTCGGGTAAAGTGCTTTGCTCGCTGCCTGCAAAGATGGTACGCAAAGCGGCAATTCTATCGCGCAACATGGCGGCTTGCTCAAAATGTTTGTTGTCTGCGGCTTCAAGCATTTGTTGTTGCCAATCATCCAATAAAGCTTGGTCTTGTCCTTTGAGAAAGGTGCGCGCATCGGTTGCTTGTTCCGCATATTTTTCTTGGCTGACCATCCCTACGCAGGGCGCAGAGCAACGCCCAATTTGATATTGCATACAAGGGCGTGAGCGATTGCGAAACGTGCTGTCTTCACAGTCCCGAAGTTGGAATGCTTTTTGCATCAAATGAATGGTGGTGTGCACCGCACCTGCATGAGGGAATGGACCAAAGTATTCACCCGATATGCTTCTGTCACCGCGATACATTTGTAAACGTGGAAATGGCTCATCGCGCAGCAGAATGTAGGGGTAAGATTTGGAATCTTTGAGCAATACATTGTAACGCGGCTTGATTTGTTTAATCAGATTGTGTTCAAGAACCAACGCATCGGCTTCGGACGGGGTGGTGTTAAACTCAATATCACGTACCAATACCACCATGGCTTGGGTACGCAAAGAGTCTGATTTTCGTTGGAAATACGAGGATACACGTTTGCGTAAGTTTCGTGCTTTACCCACGTATAACACCTTGCGGTTTTCATCCAACATTTGGTAAATACCGGGTTCAGTGGGTAGCTCGTTTAATGGGCGCGGTGGCTCAATCCACATATTTTTATCAACCTGTTGAACCACAGAGGACACAGAGGTGCGCAGAGTTTTTTGATGAATGTTATTGAATAGTAAATGCTTTATAGACCTTTGCGTCACTTTGCGTCCTCTGCGGTTAAAAATATTTATTTTAACTTCTGGCACTTGGGGCAAAAGAATGATGCCCTGCCACCAAGTACGATTTTTTCTATGGGTTTGGTGCATGTTAAGCAAGGTTTATCCGCTCTGCCATAGACTTTAAAACTATGCGCGAAATAACCGGGTTTACCATCGGCTTTGACGAAATCAGAAATGGTGCTTCCGCCTGCTTCAATGGCTTCGTTTAAGACATTTTGGATATGTTTTGCCAATGTGTTGAGCTTTCTTGTGCTAAGCGATTGCGCAACCTGTTTGGGGTTTATGTTTGCGCGAAACAAACTTTCCGATGCATAAATATTACCCACACCAACCACCACATGATTATCCATCATGGCTTGTTTGATGCTGGTTTTTCGGGTGCTTAGTTTACCTTTTAAGTATTGACCATCAAAGGCTGG
>CAMZLX010000080.1 GCA_947311795.1 uncultured Zetaproteobacteria bacterium | reverse complement strand
GACCAGCTTTGAGCATCAGCCAAGCGGTGATGCGGGCAGGGATATAGTTCATCACATCATCAACCTTAGCGGCACACCCGCCGAAGTATTGATAACGCTCATTGCGATAACCCCACATGGCATCAAGGGTGTTGACCATGCGATAAAATACCACACCCATAGGCCCTAAAACCACAAACCAAAATAGGGGTGCAACCACGGCATCAGATGCATTTTCGGCTAAGGATTCCAAGGCTGCGCGGCGGGTGTCTTCGCGTTTCATACCTTGAACATCACGGCTCACGATGAAAGCTAAAGCTTCGCGTGCTTCCTTGACCGTTTTAGCGTTGAGAACAGCTTGCACATGTTGAAACAACGATTTCCAACCCACGCATAACCACAAGGCGGCAATGGCAAGTAACCAGCCAAATATATTGTAGAGCAAACCCAAAATGAGCAAAGGGATGGCAACGGTGATGCACCAAGCCAACGCACCGACAATTCTGCTTTGGTCAAAACATAAGCGTTCACAAAACATAGCCCATCGCCCAAACCATGCCACGGGATGCCATTTGTTGACGGGGTCGCCCCAAAAGTATTCGAGCATGAGTGCGAAAATAATGGTCATGATGACCTCTTATGCTGCATCAAGGGTGTAAGCAGGTTAGGATTTAATTCGGCTTCCAAGGCATCAGCGAGGTTGTCTAAGGATGCCATGGTTCGCTCAGTTTGACTGATGCCATCGCTGCCAACACCTAACGATGTTAACCAAGCTTGGCGGAATCCGCCTTGTTCAAATAAACCGTGGATATATGTGCCCCAGACTTGTCGATCATCTGAGTTTTGAGCAAATGGAAACAGGTCTTGATTCGTATTAGAAATACCATGATGGATTTCATAACCTGTGACATGTTCGGCGCTCGGATATTGCGCTTGGCAGTCCACTTGGCGCAATGTTTTCTCTTCTGCCATGGTGGTGGTCAAAGGCAATAAACCCAAACCTTCAAGACTTTGCCCTTCCACACCATCATCTTGAATATGGCTGCCCAACATTTGTAGACCGCCGCAAATGCCAAGCACTTGCCCGCCATAACGCAAGTGCTGTTGAATGACTTGTGCAAAGCCTTGTTCTTTGAGCCAGAGTAAGTCGGAAGACACATGTTTGGAACCAGGTAACACAATTAAATCAGCAGGTTGCACCTCATCAGGGCTGCGCACAAAACGAACGCATACATCGGCTTCAGCAGCCAATGGGTCGATGTCATCATGGTTGGACATACGCGGATAGGCAATCACAGCAATATTGAATTTGACGGTTTCAGCCAGCGTATCTGCATGGCGAAAGGGGCTATCTTCTTCGGGTAAATCCAACGCCAACCAAGGTATGACACCTACGAGCGGTTTCTTAGTTTCTTTTTCTAACCAAATCAAGGCATCTTCAAGCAAATGTTTGGAGCCGCGAAAGCCATTGATTAACAACGCTTGAACTCTGTCGCGCTCGGAATCCGATAAAATATCAAGGCTGCCTTTGAGCGAAGCAAACACACCACCACGGTTGATGTCACCCACCAACCACACAGGCACATCAGCCACTTCGGCAAACCCCATATTGGCAATGTCACCCTCGCGCAAATTGGGTTCAGCAGGGCTGCCTGCACCTTCCACAATCACCACATCATAATTGGCTTTGAGATGTTCAAATGATTCAAGTACCGTATCCAACAACACAATCCTATCTTGGCGAAAGCGTTTGGCTTCCAGTTGCCCCGTTACTTTTCCGCGCACGATAAGTTGCGCTTTATGGTCAGCTTCGGGTTTAATCAACACAGGGTTCATGTCCACAGTAGGCTTGATACCACATGCAAAGGCTTGCAAAGCTTGGGCTCTGCCGATTTCACCACCATCAGCAGTCACCGCAGCATTATTGCTCATGTTTTGCGGCTTGAATGGGGCAACTTTGATGCCGTTTCTAGCCAACAAGCGGCATAATCCTGCCACCAACACGGATTTACCCACACCCGATGCTGTACCTTGAATCATCAGGGTTTTCATGATGGGTGATTCGCCGCAGATGGACACAGATAAACATAGATGTTCATATCAAACCTTGCGCGACTAACACCCCAGGGTGCTTTCTCAGGCTTCGCCTTTCACCTTGAGTCGCACTTCCTGTTGTTAGTCTCATATGCTTCTACTCTCTATTTTCATGATGGGTGATTTGCCGCAGATGGACACAGATAAACGTAGATATATCGAGGTAGGGTTAATTTATCCGCGTTCATCTGTGTTCATCCGTGGTGAATATCATGCGTTTAATGCCTAACCGAGGTGTACCGAAATTGAGTAACAGTCCAGTTTTTAAACCTGTTGCTTTAAGGTAATTTAAGAGTTGAGCTTGATGAATTTTATCAATGGATTTAACTGCTTTTAATTCAAGGACAATAGATTTTTCTACCAATATATCGACAAAATATTCGCCAACCACTTGGTTATCATAATACACAACTAAGGGCTTTTGCGCTTCAGCATGTAAACCCTGTTTCTTGAGTTCAATCACCAATGCGTTCTCATAGATTTTTTCCAAA
Source organism: uncultured Zetaproteobacteria bacterium (assembly GCA_947311795.1). Classification (GTDB taxonomy): domain Bacteria; phylum Pseudomonadota; class Zetaproteobacteria; order Mariprofundales; family Mariprofundaceae; genus Ghiorsea. The sequence goes on along the minus strand of CAMZLX010000080.1, from coordinate 6,778 downwards.
AAACCTGCGCCTAAATCATTGCTAACTTTATAAGCACAGCCAATAATATGTTCTGTTATTTTATCCGTGTTCATCTGTGTTCATCCGTGGCTAATGGATAACTATCTTCAGCTAAAATACTGCTTAAATCTTCACGCGCTCGCCAACCTTCGCTTTCAAGCATCGGTCGCTCATAAAATGCTTTGACTGGCCCTAAGCAGAGCAGGGCGATGGGTTGCGCGCCTTCTGGGCAGTGTAACAGCTCTGCAACATCTTCAGGTTGAAAAAAAGAGACCCAACCCATGCCTAGGTTTTCAGCGCGGGCAGCCAACCACATATTTTGAATCGCACACGACACCGATGCCAAAGCCATCTCTGAGGGCATGGTTCTGCGCCCAAAGGTTGTGCCATCATCGGGTGCGAGAATGACTGCAATCAATTCAGCGCAATCACGAATACCTTCCACTTTAAGCCGCATAAACTCTGCTTTTCGCGCATCCATGGTTTCCGATGTTTTAACTTTTTCAGCTTCGACCAAGGCTATCAAATCGCCCCGTAGTTCAGGCTTTTGAATGCTTACAAAACGCCAAGGTTGCATAAAACCAACCGAGGGTGCGGCGTGGGCAGCATCCAAAATACGAGCCAATACATCATCCGCTACCTCACCACCGATAAAGTGGCGCATATCGCGCCGCGCATGAATGACGCGGTATAATGTTTCGCGCTCTTCTTCTGTGAAATGCTGGTTGCTGATATTGGATGACATGGTTCGCAATTAGATGGATAAAAGGCGCATGTGGCAAGCATAGGTTTGACTTACCAAATCGCGACTTTAGCCTTGGCGACGCTTGAAGGTGTCCGATGATGTTTCCATCAAAGGATGAAACGGGAAGTTTGGTGCGTTTTTGAAGAAGTTCTTAAACAAGTCCAACGCAGCCCCCGCTACTGTAAGCCTGACGACTTTATTTTAAACGTCACTGAAACATAAGTTTTGGGAAGACATGAATAAAGAAGGATGATGGCAAGCCAGGAGACCGGCCTTGAAGTGAGCTTATGGCGATAGCGCATAAGTGATGCGAATGCACTTCGGGGATGAAGGCGCGGTCGGAATTTTGGTCGTTTATCAAATTTTCTACATGTTTTCCCTTTGCCTCCCTTGATGTTTTTTGCGTTAAATCATATTGCGCGGCGGGCGCTGGAGAAATAGTGGGACGTTTTTACTTAAGTTTTATTGCCTTGGTTGTAGCTGGGTTTAGCCCAGTGGTGCAGCAGCATGCATGGGCGGAACAAGCAGGGTTGGCTACATCATTATCATATATTGGTGAAGGCGTGAGCAATGTTCAGGGCGGCGTAGCCAAGGATTCAGTATATTTAGGCACAGGCGATTTAAGCTTGGAAATAGATACGGAAGCAGTCGGATGGTGGCATCATGGCACTTGGTTCATTGAATTTTTGCATAATCAAGGTGCTGACCCATCATCGTTTATTGGTGATATGCAAACAGCATCCAATATTGCCGACGGCAGCCGCACCCAAGTTCAACAATTCTGGTATCAACAGACCTGGGGAGATAATGCATCGTTGCTTATTGGTTGGCATGACCTCAATTCGGAATTTTATGTGAGTGAGTTTGCTACATTATTTTTAAACTCATCCTTTGGCATTGGCCCAGATATATCTGCCAATGTGCCGACTTCATTATGGCCAGAGGCAGGTTTTGCCGTGCGTTTGGATTTACACAGCGAGCATCGCTACCTGCATATTGCTGCTTATGATGGCGACCCGAGCACACGCAAGATTGATGTGAGCTATGAAGGTTTGATGTGGATTGCGGAAACGGCTTATCTTCAAGGTTCATCCAGTTATAAGTTGGGTATTTGGACACACACTGCAGATAAAATCGCCTCAGATGGAAGCTTGTATACTTCAGATTATGGTGGGTATGCCATAGTGGATTATGCAGTTGACGATAAACTTGGTGTCTTTATGCAGCTTGGCATTGCCCCGCAAGACAGAAATGATGTCAGCCATTACTTTGGGCTTGGGCTTCATGTGCATGGAATTATTCCGAGCAGGCACCACGATACTTTTGGCATTGCGCTTGCCCGCGCTGGTTTCAGTTCGGTTAATCGGAATACCAACAATCTCACCGAGGCTGAAACCACAGTGGAAATCACCTATGATATGCCCGTGACAGATTATTTAAGCATTCATCCTGCCTACCAGTGGATTCAACATCCCAGTGGCGACAAAACATTGGCCACGGCAAATGTGGCGATGTTGCGCTTTGAGATGTCTATCTGATGTCGCTTTCGCATCATACCTATCTGCTTGCAGGCACGCAATCTGGCTGCGGTAAAACCACAGCCACCCTTGCTTTGATGCAGCACTTAAAGGCTGAAGGAAAAGTTGTTGCACCATTTAAATCGGGGCCTGATTATTTAGATCCCATGTGGCATCAAGTCGCATGTGGGCGTATATCATATAATATCGATACCCGCATGGTGGGTGCAGAAACAAGCCAACAATTGTTGGCTGAAAAATCTCACGGTGCAGACATCAGCATCATTGAAGGTGTAATGGGTTTGTTTGATGGGCTCAAAGGTGTGGGTGGCGTGGGCTCAAGCGCAGATTTGGTAAAACAACTGGATGTGCCTGTGCTATTGGTGGTGTCGGCTAAAGGTATGAGCGGCTCACTGGTGCCATTGGTGGAAGGTTTTAAGACCAGAGCCGATGATATGGGGCTAAGCATTGCAGGTGTGATTGCCAATCATGTAGGCAGTGAAAACCATGCTAAAATTTTGCGTGAACTGCTCGATGATTTTGATTTGCCACCGCTGGTCGCTTGGATTAATAAAGATGCACCGCATTTGCCTGAGCGACATTTGGGCTTAAAAATGCCCAATGAATGGGATTTACCTGATTTTTCAGACTGCTTGCATGTTGAGAAACCATTTTTAACCACGAAGAACACGAAGGAAGAAGTGTTGCCTGTTTGTGGTGAGCTGTTGCAAAATAAAACCATTGCTGTGGCGAAAGATGCGGCATTTTGTTTTATTTATGCGTCCAATATTGAGTGGTTGGAAAACCAAGGGGCTAAGGTGCAATATTTCTCACCGCTTGCTGGTGATGCTGTGCCGCAGGATGCGGATGCGCTGTGGTTGCCAGGTGGTTATCCCGAGCTGCACTTGGATGCGTTGCGTGCGTCAGCCAGCCTTGAATCCATGGCTGATTTTATCGAAAGCGACAAACCGACTTTGGCAGAGTGCGGCGGCATGATGATTTTGGGAAAAAGTATTGATGATGTTTCCATGGCAGGTGTATTGCCTTGTGATTTTATGATGCAAGATAAATTGGCAGGGTTGGGTTATCGTGAAGAAGCCAGTGGTGTGCGCGGGCATGAGTTTCATCATTCCAAACGCGAATCACATGGGGAAGTTATACCTGCTTTTGAATTAAATCGGGGTGATGGCGGGATTCGTTATCAACAGTTGAGAGCATCATATGTTCATTGGTTCTTTCCAAGTAACAGTAACGAGGTGGCTTCATGGTTCAGTCATGAGCCAAACACCCTCTCCATTTGAAGGGAGAGGGTCGGGGGTGAGGGTTGTAACAAAAGAACACCCCTCATCCTAACCTTCTCCCCTCAATGGGAGAAGGCAAGAAAGGAGAAATATGGCAATTAAACGCAGAGAACATCGAGAGGGTGTCACGCTTGTGCATACGGGTAGTGGCAAAGGCAAATCGTCATCGGCATTTGGCATGGTTTTTCGTGCCGCAGCATGGGGCATGAATGTTTGTGTGATTCAGTTTATCAAGGGCAAGTGGAAAACAGGCGAGCAAAAAGCTGCCGAAAAATTTGATAACATCGAGTGGCACGCTTTGGGTGACGGCTTTACGTGGGACACAAAAAACCCTGAACAAGACATCAAAACAAGCCGCGAAATATGGGACTTGTGCAAAGAAAAAGTGCGTTGCCATGATTATGATTTGATTGTATTTGATGAAATCAATTACTGCACAGGTTATGGTTGGATTTCAGGCGAGGAAATTGCTGAATTTATCAGTGAAGAAAAACCAAGCTGGATGCATTTGGTGCTCACAGGGCGCAATGCAGCAGATGAAGTGATTGCGGTGGCAGATACCGTCACCGAAATGCGTATGGTCAAACATGCGTATAAAGAAAAAGGTATTAAAGCGCAGCAAGGCGTAGAGTTTTAAAGTATAAAAAAAGAGAAGTGAAAGGAGTATGATATGCATGTAGAAGTAGGGTATGTTGCACCAGCTAAGGTGATGATTGCGAATGTGGTTGCCACAGGCGTATTGGCTTATTACGTCAAAGATTTAATTAAAAAGCCGTTGGATATTCTGCGTACAGGTTTGGCGGCAGTGTTTTTCAGTATTTTTATGCAAAGCTTTCACATGGCTGTTGGCCCCAGTGAGTTGCATTTTGTTGGTGCGATGGCGATGTATTTAACGCTTGGTTTTGCGCCAACTTTATTTGGGTTCGCGATTGGACTGTTGTTACAAGGCACATTATTTGAACAGCAAGACTTGCCTCACCTAGCGGTCAATTCACTGTCATTGATTTTGCCATTGATTGCTGTGCATTACACCATGGGTAAAACTTTGCTTGCCAAAGGTGCAGATGTGAAATGGTCGCAAATTCTAAAAATTGATGCAGCATATTATTCAGGTGTGACTTTGATGGTAGGTTTTTGGCTTGCGTTTGGCACAGTGGCTACGCCAATCAGCGCATGGGCAACCTTTGCAGCATCTTACTTGGCACTGGTGGCTTGTGAGCCTGTGTTCACTTACGCAACAGTTCGTTTATTGAATAAACATGGCGATAAGCGTTGGGTACAAACATGTTTTGCGGTTGCCAACAAAGGTCATGCCTAATGCGTTGAGGGGCTTATATGCCTCTTGGTAAAATCTGGTTTGTGGGCGCTGGCCCTGGTGATCCTGAGTTGATTACCGTGAAGGGTCAGCGCCTTTTGCGTGAAGCAGGCGCGATTCTTTATGCAGGTTCTTTAGTGTCTGAAGCGTGTACCCTTTGGGCAGCTGAGGGTTGTGAAATTGCAGACTCCAAAGGCATGACCTTGGAGGACATCACCAGCTGGCTGATTGAAAAAGCAGCCAAACATGAAACGGTGATTCGCCTGCAAACGGGTGACCCAAGCTTATACGGTGCATTGATTGAAATGTTGCAGCCTTTGGATGAAGCGGGCATTGCATCGGAAGTGGTAGCTGGGGTGTCTTCAGCTTTTGCGTCCATGGCAGCAGCATCGGAAAGCATGACGCTGCCTGAAGTAACGCAAACAGTGATTCTCACCCGCGTTGAAGGGCGCACACCCATGCCAGAAGGCGAAAGCTTGCGAGAGCTTGCGCAACATAAAACTACAATTTGTATGTTTTTATCCATCACCTTGCTTAACAAAGTGCGTGAGGAGCTGCTTGCCGCAGGTTGGCAAGACGATGATAAAATTTTGGTGGTGCAAAAAGCATCGTGGCCAGGTGAAGAAAAGATTGTTCACGGTACAATTGCCAATATCCGTGAAAAATGCAGGGCTGAAAAAATTGCATCACAAGCCATGATTGTGGCAAGCCCAACATTGGGCGCAAGAGATTGGAAAGCGTTGAAAAAATCTAAGCTTTATGATGCGAGTTTTACGCATAAATTTAGGCGGGCAGAAAAATAAATGAGCATTCCCTCTCCTTTTGATAAGGGAGAGGGCTAGGGTGAGGGTTATCAAATATCACCCCTCATCCTAACCTTCTCCCCTCAAGGGGCGAAGGAACAAAAGGGGTAGTATGAGCGATACAATTTTATTGGTGGGTCATGGCTCACGTGAAAAAAGTGGTAATGAAGAAATCGAACGCTTTGCAGACCAATGGCGCAAACGCCGTCCTGATGACCGCATTGAGGTGTGTTTTATCGAGTTCGCTGATGTCACTTTAGATACTGGCATGGCAAACGCAGCCAAAGGTTCCAAGCGTGTGATTGTGCTACCATTGATTTTGGGTGCGGCGGCGCATGTGAAGATGGAAATTCCGCATCATATTGACCATGCTCGTAAGCATTTTCCCGATGTTGAATTTATCATGGCAAAACATTTGGGCGCGACAGAGAAAATCCTTCAAGCCTTAAAATCAGAATTAGCCAAAGCTATGCTGGCATTGGATGCTCCCGATGCCAAAAACACGGGTGTGGTGCTGCTTGCACGCGGCTCTTCCGACAGGGTTGCCAATGGTGAAATTGCCAAAATGGCGCGGTGGTTGTTTGAAGAAACTGGGCATGAGATGGTGGACTTGGCATTTACAGGCATTACCTATCCGAAGGTGGAAACCGTGGTGCAAAGGCAAGTGGCATGTGGTATGAAGCAAGTGGTTGTGTTGCCTTATTATTTGTATACAGGTGTGTTGATTGAACGCATTGCAAGGCAAGTCGAACGCTTAAAACAGCAATATCCAACCATTGCCTTTGGCTTGGGCAAATATATTGGATTTGATGATGCGATTTATGATTTATTGGATGAGCGCGTGGCTGATGCGATTGGCGAAGGTAGAAATGAGCCAAAAATGCTGGAATGTGATGGTTGTAAATACCGTGGTTTTGCTGAAGAACATGGTTTTGGGCATCATCACCATCACTAATTTTTTTACCGCGGAGGCGCGGAGACGCGGAGAAAAACATTGAAAGAAAATGAATTAACAAAGCAAATTATTGGTGCTGCTATTGAGGTGCATAAAGAACTTGGTCCAGGATTGCTTGAATCAGTCTATGAACAATGTTTGG
>CAMZLX010000079.1 GCA_947311795.1 uncultured Zetaproteobacteria bacterium | reverse complement strand
TTTGCATTTACAAAACCTTAGAAAACTGTTTTTGCTTGGCTTTGCTCCGCAAATGTTCATCAAAGACCATAGCAACATTGCGAATCATTAAACGCCCAGCAGGCAACACATTCAACCCCTTATCCGATAAGGTCAACAACCTATCATATTGCATATCTTCCAAATCTGCCAAGGCATCTGCAAAGTGTTGGTTAAAATCAATATCAAAATCCCGCTCAAACCGTGCGAAGTCCAGCTTAAAGTCACACATCAAACGCATAATCACAGCCCTACGCAAATGGTCTTCATTCGATAAGGTATAACCACGAAAGACAGCCAAACCACCTTGTTCAATGGCAGTTTGATAGGCATCCATATCTTTCTGATTTTGAAAGAAACTACCGCCCACATAACCAATAGAGGTCAGCCCCAAACCAATCAAGTCACAGTCAGCTTGCGTGGAGTAGCCTTGAAAGTTGCGATACAACTTACCCTGTTGCTGAGCAATAGTGAGTTCATCATCAGGTTTGGCGAAATGGTCCATGCCAATAAAGACATAACCTGCACCCAACAACTTATGAATACTGTGTTCCAAAATATTTAACTTTTCTTGCGGGCTTGGCATGGCAGAAGCATCAATACGCCGTTGCGGCATAAACATCTCTGGCAGATGTGCATAATTAAATAATGCAATTCTATCTGGACTAAAAGCAATGATTTGGTCTAAGGTTACATCAAATGTGTCCACAGTCTGATGCGGCAAACCATACATCAAATCAATGTTCATGGACTTAAAACCTTCACGTCTAGCATCATTGAGTACGCTTAAAGTCACTTCTTTGCTCTGAATGCGATTCACAGCCTTTTGCACCACAGGGTCAAAATCCTGAACCCCCATGCTCATGCGATTAAAACCCACTTCCCTTAATGTTTTCACCGTTTCAGGCGTGCATTCTCTGGGGTCCATTTCAATGCTGTATTCTGCCTTGTCATCAGAGACAAACTGAAACCGCCCCCGAAGTTTGCCCATCAATGCTCGGATTTGACTATCATTAAGAAATGTCGGCGTACCCCCGCCAAAATGCAGCTGAGTAACAGGTCGCGTTTTACCCACCAAATCGGCAACTGCATCAATTTCTTGAAACAATAAGTCCAAGTAGGGTTGTGCTCTATCGTATTGTTTGGTTACAATTTTATTGCAGCCACAGTAGTAACACACCGTATTACAAAACGGTATATGTATATATAAAGATAGTGGTGCTTCATCGGTTGCCACCTTTTTTAAGGTGGTGGCATACACCGATGAACCAATACCATCATGAAACATGGGGGCAGTTGGATACGATGTATACCTAGGACCAGCTTTATCGTGCTTTTTGATTAAATCTAAATCAAATAACTCTGCACCTGCTGCTTTCGCCATGGGTTATTCAGCGTGATTGCTTTGAATAAACGCAACCAATGATTCAATTTCCTCTGCAGAAAATTTGCGCCCAAATTTAGGCATACGTTTACGACCATTGGTAATGGTTTCGGTCAGTATATCTACATCCGCACTCATGTTGACGACTGCAGGACCAACTTTTTTCTTACTGATGGCATGGCACATTTTACATTTTTTCTTAAACAGTTTTGCTCCATCAGACATATCATCTGCCATTGCGGGTGAAGTTATCAAACCTAATAATGATGCAGCTAAGATAATTTGCATTGTTTTTTTCATCATACTCTCCTGTTTTTGACCAGCTTACTTGTACCTTCTTAAGTATTCCCACATCAAACTCTTGCGGATAAGGGCATATTATACCCATCAATAACCATTTACAATATGTTGTTTTTGTACCACCGCTCTGCAGATATTTCGCTATCAAACGCACCATCCATTTGTGCTTCGTAGGCTTGCTCAAGCACCTTGCCCATTTGGGGTGAAGCTTGCATACCCCAGGATAACAAAAGCTTTCCAGTCACAATGGGCGGTTCAATGTTTTTCGTCACTGCCAATTCATCAGCGCGTTTTAGCCAAGCCAAGGCAGGTCTGCTTTTGGGTGCGGGATACCGCCCCCCTGCATCCGCTTCGGTGAGCATTTCCCACATCATAATATGAGAAGGCAACAAACGCTTAGCTAAGCGCTTAACAGCCCGTGGCGTAGGTTTATCGCAACTGAAATGCGCAACATGTTCTTTCACCAGCGGTTTGATATGTTGAATAAGACGTTGTGTTGCGCCAATGCGTTCTAAAAATGCCACACTGGGCTGCACACCTGCTTGCCCATGGTTGGGCGATACAATCTTACCTTCTTCGTTGGTATAAGTGGTGATGGGTTTGCCCAAATCATGGCACAGCGCTGCAAACATTAAAGTCATACCATCTTGTTTTGACAATCCCTTTTCATTTGCCAACTTGCAAGCTTCATCCACCACCAATCGCGTATGAATCCACACATCACCTTCAGGATGCCAATAGGAATCTTGTGGGCAACCTTGCAAGGCAACAAGTTCGGGATACAGGCTATCCCAACCCATGTCTTTTAGGGCTTGTAGACCTTGTGATGGGTATGCCGACCTGCTCCACTTTAGCCATTCCTGCCACACGCGCTCAGGGGGTAATGTATTCGCCTCACCCAGCATATTGCGGCACAACTGTGCTGTTTCTGGATGTAGCGTTAAATTGAATCGCGCAGCAAACTGCATGGCACGCAGTGGACGCAAAGGGTCTTCCACAAATGCAGGCGACACATGCCTAAGCACTTTATTTTCTAAGTCCTGCTGCCCTTGATGAAAATCCAGAAGCTTTTCCGAAACAGGATTAAACATCATGGCATTGATGCTAAAATCGCGTCGAAGTGTTGCTTGTTTTGGCGATAAACTGGGGTCGCAAACCACATCAAACCCTTGATGCCCTAAGCCATCCTTTTTTTCTTTGCGTGGTAGTGCAACATCAATTTCAACGCCCTCAAACCACAATTTACGCACACCAAACTGTTTACCAACAAGCTCAACTTTACCCAACCTTTGCAACGTCTCATGCAGGCTCTCTTCACTCAAGCCAAAGATTTCTACATCCCAATCCTTTGGTTGTTGTTTTAAAAGCATATCGCGCACACAGCCGCCAACCAACCACGCCACACTACCCACATCAGCCACATGCTGGCAGAGTACGTTCACCGCAGGTGAAATATTTATATTTTTTAAGTCTTTTGGCATATTTGAAATATGCTACCCAAGCAACTATTTTATCACAAGCGCTGAGCTGGGCTAAACCCATATTTAGCATGCCACGTGACTTTAATTACGAAAAAATATAGTGTCCGCATATTTTCTAAGGTTTATAAACAGGGGTTACGGTAAAAGTATATGAGCTTACAATGGGATGAGAAGTACTCAACAGGCAATGACGAAGTTGACACACAACACAAGCAACTTTTTGACTACTTAAATGAGCTAGAAGATCGCATTGAAAAGGGTGCATCTCAACAATGGGCAGAACAGTTTATGGCTGCTGTAGGACTTTATACGCGTACTCACTTTTGTTTTGAAGAAATGTGCATGCGTCGCGCGAAGTGTGCCGTAGCAGCACAAAATAAAGTTCAGCATACAAAACTTTTAGCGGCATTTGTCGCAATGAACAATCGCTTCAAACAAGAAGGTATTAGTGATGATTTACTTCAACAACTTAAAGCATTCTTAACCAGCTGGCTTGTTAATCATATCATGAAAATTGATATACAGCTCAAAGATTGCAACTAACTGATATAACATCCCTGATAAAATAGATTGCTCATAAAAATACTCGAATTATACTGCGCTCCTTTTTGCAGTATACCTATGCTGTAATAAGGCATCCAAAATGGGACAACCCATTGGATTATTTTATATTGGAGTTCAACATGACTGACTATGTTTTAGAAGCAGAATTACGCGAAGATTTGGGTAAAGCCCACACTCGCCGCTTGCGTCGCGCAGGCAAACTACCCGGCATTATTTATGGTGGTGACAAACCCGACCTACCTATTACGTTGGACTACAATGAAGTCGCTAAAATCATGTTGCGTGACGAAGCATTTTACACATCTATGCTTGAAGTCAAAGTCAAAGGCAAACGTGGTAAAAATACTGTACTTTTAAAAGATACGCAATGGGATTCCATTTATGACACACCTATGCATTTGGATTTCTTCCGTGTGGCAGGCAGTGATTCCGTAACCGTTTCTGTTCCTGTTCACCCTATCAATGTTGAAGATTGCCCAGGCGTTAAAGCAGGTGGCCAACTTTCTGTGATTCGTCATGAATTGGAAATCACTTGCCGTGCTGATGCGATTCCTGACAACGTAGAAATTGATTGCGTTGCATTTGAGCTTGACCAAATCGTACACATTGATGACATCAACCTGCCAGATGGTATGGAAGTTGAGCATGATGTGAACTTCACCATTTTGAGTATTGTAGAACCAAAACATGCCGCTGAACCTGAAGCAACTGAAGAAGTAGCTGATGAAGCTGTAGCTGATGAAGCTGCTAAAGATTCATCAGAAGGCGACAAAGCGGAATAACATGAAAATACTTGTTGGGCTTGGTAACCCAGGCTCCAAGTATGAGAAAACACGCCACAACATTGGCTTTCGTTTTCTTGATTTGTTTGCAAAATCAGAGGGGTTGAGCTTTGGCTCTGCCCCTCGTTTTTCTTCTGAAACAGCCACATGCACAAAAAATGGTGAAAAAGTACTGTTGGTTAAACCGCAAACATTCATGAACAACAGCGGTGAGGCTGTTGCTCCACTTGCTAAATATTATGATATTGAACCATCCAACATCACGGTGGTGTATGATGATTTGGATTTACCCTCGGGAAAACTTCGTATCAAATCAGGTGGTGGGCATGGTGGGCACAATGGTTTGCGTTCTTTGAATCAACACCTACCCAATGCTGACTATACCCGTATTAAAATCGGTATAGGCAGACCGCCAAGTGGTGACATCACACCTTGGGTTTTGGGTGGCGCAGATGAAGGTGACAGAGCAGATGAATTACGTTTGTTTGATGCACTCTTGCCACATATCCCTTTATTATTAGAGGGTGAACGCGATAAGGCAGCCAACAAAATTCATCAAACATTGCAAAGCGAAGATTAACATTTAAACACACAAGGATTTATCATGGCATTAAGTATCGGCATTGTAGGACTTCCCAACGTAGGCAAATCAACACTGTTTAACGCACTCAATGGTGGTGGCGCAGAAGCTGCCAACTACCCCTTTTGCACCATTGACCCCAATGTTGGGCTTGTGCCAGTGCCTGATGCACGTTTAAAACCCCTGATTGATATTGTAAATCCACAAGCTGTGCAACATGCCGTGGTGGAATTTGTTGATATTGCAGGTTTGGTGGCAGGTGCAGCAAGCGGTGAAGGTTTGGGTAACAAGTTTCTTGGCAATATCCGTGAATGCTCTGCCATTGCCCATGTGGTTCGCTGCTTTGATGATGACAATATCACGCATGTTAACGATAAGGTAAACCCCGTATCTGACATTGAAACCATTGATACCGAACTGATGTTAAAAGACATGGAAAGTTTGGAAAAAGCCATGGAACGTCAACAAAAATTAGCGCGCTCAGGTGGCAACAAAGATGCTGAAAATGCCATGGCTGCGATGAAAGCTGTGCTTGCCCAGTTGGAAGATGGGACAACCGTTCGCCGCCAACAACATGTTGATTCAATATTGGAAATTATCGAACCTTTGAACTTACTGACTGCAAAACCTGTTTTGTATGTTGCCAATGTGGATGATGGCTCATTACCTGATGGCAATGCCTATGTGGAACAGGTCCGTGAATTTGCCAAAGCTGAAGGTGCAGAAGTTGCTATCGTTTCTGCGCAAATCGAATCGGAATTGGTTGAAATGGATGAAGACGACAAGATGGAATTCTTATCTGATTTTGGTTTGACCGAACCCGGTTTAAACACTGTCATTCGTACTGCATTCAAACTGCTCAAACTTGCGACTTATTTCACTGCAGGTGTCAAAGAAGTGCGCGCTTGGACGATTCATGAAGGTGATAGCGCACCACAAGCAGCAGGCGTGATTCACACTGATTTTGAAAAAGGGTTTATCCGCGCTGAAGTGATTTCTTATGATGACTTTGTAAACCTTGGTGGTGAAGCCAAGTGCAAAGAAGCGGGTAAAATGCG
>CAMZLX010000078.1 GCA_947311795.1 uncultured Zetaproteobacteria bacterium | reverse complement strand
GACTTTAATAAAGACTTGTACATGGTGCTGCGTGATAATGACCGAAGTTATAAGTATGATTGTTTTAAGCCCTATATTCAGAATGACAAAAGCTATGATGAGCAAAAAGAACAAGTGAAAAACATCGCATTAGATTTTTATGCGAAGTATTTACAAGTGAAGCCTAACGATATTTGGGCGAGTAAGTTTGAGAAGGAGCTTAGAGATGATTCAATAACGGGCTGGAGCTTTTGTGCAGATTGAAGTTAAGCTTGCCCATGAGGTGACACCATGAAAAAGAACCAACTGGGCAGCAGCGATTTAGAAGTATCTGAAATTTGTTTGGGAACCATGACCTTTGGTGAGCAAAACACGGAAAGCGATGCCCATACTCAACTGGATATGGCAATCGATTATGGTGTGAATTTTATTGATACGGCGGAAATGTATCCCGTTGCACCCAGAGCAGAAACCCAAGGCAGAACGGAATCGTATGTAGGTTCGTGGCTGAAAGACCAAGCGCGTGATAAGTTGATTGTTGCCACTAAAATTACAGGGCCTTCAAGAGGATTTGAATGGATTCGCGGTGGCCCAAGTGTGACCAAAGCGCATATCAATCAAGCGATTGAAGGCAGTTTGAAGCGTTTGCAAACCGATTATGTTGACCTCTATCAAATCCATTGGCCAGACCGTTATGTGCCTATGTTTGGCAGCACCAGTTATGACAGCAAGAATGAACATAACACCACGCCCATCATGGCGCAGCTTGAAGCTTTATCGGCATTGGTGGATGCGGGCAAGGTGCGTTATATTGGACTAAGCAATGAAACACCGTGGGGCGTGAGTGAATTTAACCGATGTGCCAAAGAAGTTGGGCTATCCCAAGTGGTAAGTATTCAAAATGCGTATCACTTGTTGAACCGCACCTTTGAAGCAGGGCTTGCTGAAACTTGCCGCCATGAAGATGTGGGGTTATTGGCATACAGCCCGCTTGCTTTTGGACATTTGTCAGGCAAATACCTTAAAAATCCGCAAGCCAAAGGGCGGGTGACGCAATTTCCACAATTCACCCAGCGATACAGCAAAATCAATGTGCCAGAAGCATTACACGCGTATGCATTGATTGCTGAACATGCAGGTTTAACGCTCACCCAGCTTGCATTGGCATTTGTGCGTAGCCGTTGGTTTACCACCAGCACCATTATTGGTGCAACGAGCTTGGAACAACTCAAAGAAAATTTGGGAACTGTGCATGTTGCGTTAAGTGACGACGTATTAAACCAAATTGAGCAGGTGCATCAGCAATACCCTAACCCTGCACCTTAATGACTCTCAAGGTTTCCAACAGGCAAGGGCGTGCCGTATTCGTAGGGTGTTGTTAAGGTAGAACCTTGTGTAACTCCTGAACTTGCAGCGCTTGAAGCTGCCGCTGAAGCAGCAGTTGAAGCAGCGGTTGAAGCAGCGGAATTGATAAGTGAGGCAGGGCTATTTGTATTATTCCCAGCGGTAGTTGCTTCCCCTGAAGCTGCGCCTTCAGATGATGAAGTATCTGCGCTTGGGGATGACATGTTACCCGCCGCATCAACACTGAGCTGTTCGCCAGGCGCTAAAACTTGCTGAGAACCATTGCTGCTGGTGACAGCAACAGAGCCTTCACTTAGTGATACAGTTGTTGAAGACTTCGGCATATTTGATAAGCTAAGCTGGGCATCAAAAGCCATGCTGTTTGCGCCTTCTGGCATGGGGCTGCTCATTTCAAACTCTGTGCCGCGAACGCCAAGCACAGCAGTTGTGGTATGCACTTTAAATCTAGAATTTTTGGTTGCCAACTTTTTGACGAGAAAGCGAACTTTGCCCCAAAATAAGTCAAACCCTGCAAGAAGTTTACTTTTTTTCGAATAGGCATAGCGCTGGAGGGAAATTCGACTTTTTGGGCTGATATAGACTTTACTTCCATCAGCCATAAGCAGTCGCACACGACCGCGTTCGCCAGTCACGATAATGTCACTTTGCTGCAAGCGGTGACCAGGCGTTAATTTATTCTTATTATTACCATGCATAATCCATGCCTCACCAAGCACAACAATGCTTCGCCCGACTTCTTTAGCGTGCACAATATGTGAAAATGATGTGGTCAAAAATATGATACTAAACATGATGAAAAACCGTTGCATACAAAACCCCTATACTTGACTGCTAAGTACATTAGCCTACACTAATCAGAAATGCAAATGGGTGCAGGTTCAGGGGGTACTGAAACTATGAAACAAATGCAAAAGATTCTGTTGACAAGTTTTTTGATGTTGTCACTTATTGCCACTGCATGTGCCGAGGAAGATCTAGATTATTTTTTCACATTAGACCCAAATAAAGTTCATGCTTCGCCTACGTTTTCATTGGCGGCACCATCAGGGTTAACACCTTATCAAAAAGTTGCATTTGTAGGCATTGGCGGCATTAAAGATATGCCAGGAAGAGCTGCCAGTGTGGATGGTGCAATGAGCACAGGTTTTGGTTTTGAAATATCAAAAGAAGATAAAATTGGCGGCTTGGTAGGGCTTGATTTGGGTAGCATTAACCCAAGCGATGGCGGGGCATTTGACCGTGGTGATTTAAGCTTAGCACTAGGAAGATACTTTGATGATTATAATCTTGGTGTTTCGATAGGCGTAAAAAACATCACGCTTTGGCATGCTAGCGCAGGTAGAAACGTGCCAAGTTTTTACCTTGCAGCGACAAAAGTGGCTGTGGTCAGTGAATATGTGGTGATTATGAATGCTGGCTTTGGCAACAACGCTTTCCGAACGATTTATGACACAGCACCGAGAAGTGACCGGGCGAAAAGAGTATCGGGATTTGGTTCCGTCGCATTTTACCCTGTGCCACAGTTAAGCGTGGTAGCTGATTACACGGCGGGGATTGCGTCACTAGGTTTTGGTGCTGTACCCGTTGCGGCGTGGCCTGTAAGCCTTACTTGGGGTTTGTATGATGTTACCAAAGAAATTCAAGGGCATGATAAAATATCATGGATTGCTTCCATGGCATATGTTCACACGTTTTAAACTTTATTTACCATTGATATATTCTTCGTCATTGAAAGTGACTAGCCAGTCGGGAAAATAAAGAATAAAACCCGATACAATCCAAGTGCTAATCACAGCTTCCATGCCACCCATCAAAGCTAATATAATGGTAAACTCTTGGGTGATATGGAATGTGGGGTAACTAGAAAACAAGATTAAACACGTTGTAAGCGCTGCATCCACACCCAGCATGCATAATAAATCACCAAACCCGACCTTGGCGAAATACACAGGTACAATGCGTGGGAATTTGTAGTAGAAAACCAAATGCACACTGGTTGCAATCAATACAGGCAATAAAACTGAGGTGCTGATATTAAAGCCCAATGTCGAAATATCGCCCATATCTTTAGCAATCAATAAAAAGACATGAATGGATGATAACACAATGATGGCTGTCCATGGCCCCACCATCATCACGGTGAGCATCACACCCAACCAATGGATTGCCATGCCGGGTTTGATGTCGGCTTGCAGCATATATAAAGCCGAGAGTGCGATAAAAATGGAGGCAACTTGCAAACCTTCCGACCAACCCGACCAAAAGCGGGTTTCCGTGCGCCAAATGGCGATTAAAATGACGGGAATGGCAATGATATTGCCCAGCATGGTTAGCCATTCGGGATAAAAACCTGCTGGGATATGCATGACTTAGCGGATTACTGAAGCGCTGCTTTGACGGCTGCAGAGACTTTGCCCATATCCGCATTGCCAGCTGCTTTGGGGCGCACAATACCCATCACTTTGCCCATATCTTTCATGGATGTTGCACCGGCTTGTGCAATTGCATCAGTAACCATGGATTTAATCGCATCATCGCTCATTTGTTCAGGCATATACACGTCCAATACCTTAATTTCAGCGTTTTCCTTGTCTGCCAGCTCTGGGCGCGCTGCATCCATATATTGATTGGCGGCATCTTTACGCTGCTTCATCATTTTGCTGATGACAGCAAGCACATCCACATCTTCAAGGCTTTTACCCAGTTCGATTTCTTTGTCTTTAATCGCGGCGCGAAGCATGCGGATGGTACCAAGAGCGATGCTATCTTTCGCTTTCATCGCGGTTTTCATATCGTTGGTTATTTGTTCAGTTAACATAGGGTTAGCACCTTTAAATGATTTATTTCAGGTGGTTATGTTAGAAGACACAGGTTTGCTTGCAAGAAAAATGAGCAACAGCAATTTAACATGATAAAATATAAGGTTACTTTTTAATGTAATCTTTATCTTGATGTGGCTATGCTACGCCACCATGTCATTTATCAATCAAACTTTTAAACCCATTATTACACGCTTTGGCTCTATGCCAGTGGCTATTCTACTGCTTGTTGTTTTGTCTATCGCATCCGTGATTGGCACAGTGCTTCAGCAAAACCAAGACCAGGCCGATTATCTGCACCAATTTGGCCCGACATGGTATTGGACATTCCGTGCCTTGGGTCTGTTTGATATGTACCATACTTGGTGGTTCTTAACCATTTTGGGTTTATTGATGTTATCGCTTGGTGCATGTTTGATTCGCAACACGCCGCGCTTTTTGCAAGAGATGAAAAACCGCAAAGGCACGATGAATGAGAATGCGCGCAAACATATTGAACAAAAATTTGATTTAACCTTGGATGATAGAGAAAAAGCAATCACCACCATCAAGGAAAGTTTGCCAGGTTGGCATTGGATGGAGACCAAAGTGGGCGATACGCTTTGGTTGCGTGGTGATAAAGGTCGCTTTCATAAATGGGGTTATATCTCAGTGCATACAGCGATGCTGGTTATCCTTATCGGTGGTTGGTTAAGTGTGCAGTTTGGCTTCCGTGGTAATATGGCTGTGCCTGAAGGCGGGAAAGAAAGTGAAATCTCTTTCTTGAAAGGCACAAGCACTGAATATCTAAAAATGCCCTTTGAAATCCGTTGTGATGATTTTGAGATTAACTTTTTCTCCACAGGCGCGCCTTCTGAATTCCGTTCTACTTTGACCATTATTGAAGATGGTAAAGAAGTGATGACTTCAGATATTATTGTGAATGAACCCTTGCTGTATAAAGGTGTTCGCATTTATCAAGCATCGTTTGGTGATGGGGGTTCAGAAGTCAATCTCAACCTATTCCGTTTAAATAAGGAAGGGAATATTGATACGGTCACAGGGCGCGTTTACACCCAGTTCCAAGACCCGAATTCAGATGTGAGCTTGGAATTTAAAGATTTCCGCCCGTATAACATTGAAAATATGGCAGAAGCCGGTGCACCGAAAGTATTCAAAGACATGGGTCCATCGGTTGATATGGTGATTCGTGGTAAAGGTTTGACGCCTGTATTGGTGCGCAGTTTTATGAATCCATTTATGATTGATGACCAAAATCAAGGTTCATTTATCATGGTATCGAAAACGGGTGATGCACGTGATTTTGAGTCCTACTCTTTGGGTTTAGACTTCTCCAACCCTCAAGAATGGGAATTGTTTCAAGCCTTTATTCGCAATATGCCAGCAGAACAATTGGCAAGCCAAGAAGAGCAACAACGTGCTAATTTGAATGCATTTCGTGCTGCTTTGGAAAAAGTGTATGGCGATGAACGACCTGATGATTTGCCTATGCTTGGCAACCGTGTGATTCAGGCATTGCGCGTACTTCCTGATATGCCTTGGCCATTTGTGCCTGTGCTCGAAGACTTCGACCAAACCTATTATACCGGACTTCAACTTGCCAAAGACCCTGGTATGGACGTAGTGTGGTTTGGTAGTGGCGTGCTTGTTTTAGGGCTTTGTATTATGTTTTATGTCGCTCACCGTAAAGTTTGGATAAAAATTGAAGATGATGAACAAGGGAAAGTGAAACTGGAAGTTACTGGTATAAGCAACCGTAATCCCGTTGCATTTGAACAAGAGTTCATCGACTTGGAACAGCAAATCAAAGATGCTTATGTGCATCAACAAGGAGTTCAATCATGACAGCAACAACTATGGATTCAAATCAGAGCAGCACCTTTTCAATATTTTCAGGGCGTATTGCCCACGTTCGTACATGGGCATATTTAGGCATGATTGCAGGGCTTGCAGCACTGGCAATGTTCGGCGGTGATGGCTATGTGGAAGATAATTTTGTGTTCCAAATGTTTAGCATGCAGGGTGTCACATGGATGGGTGCAGGTGCATTGGCAGGCATTGCTTTTTCATTCACAACATCCAAAGCGAAATTCCGCGCATTTCGTTTTTCTGAAATTCTTGTACCGTGGTTAGATGGTATTGTATTGATGGTATCTTTGATGGGTTTATACACCTTATTTGAACCATCTGCTGCAATGATTACTTATGAAGACCAATCCAATTTATTCTCAGGCCGCATTGTCATGACCATGAATGTTGCATTTTTGTTCTCAGCACTTTGTTACATGGCTTACCTTTTTGCACCGGATTCATTCATTGGTAAACTGGGCACGATAACGGCTTGGGTTGGTGTGTATGCGGGTGGTTCTGCGCTTTTATTGCGTTGGTATGAATCTTACTTGTTGATGGATGGGGACATCGGACATGCGCCAGTATCCAACTTGTATGAAGTATTTATTCTGTTGTTTTGTGTGATTTCAGTGGTGTATTTAACGCTTGAAAGCCGTCATAAGGCGCGTGGTTTGGGCGCATTTGTGATGCCGATTGTGGCAGCAGGTGTGTTTTTTGCGATTTGGCTAGAGTCTATTGGTCAGTCTGACATCAAACCTTTGGTACCAGCATTGCAGTCCTACTGGATGAAAATTCATGTGCCGCTGAACTTTGTGGGTTATGGTTCATTTGCTGTGGCATGTGGTGCAGGTATGGCATGGTTGCTTAGGAACCGCGTTGAAAATCGCAATCCCAATTCTAAATTGCTTGCAGTGTTGCCATCGCTTAAACAGTTGGACCAACTGGGTTATAAGGCCGTTGCGGTTGGGTTCCCTGCATTTACTTTGGCAACGATTCTTGGTGCGGCTTGGGCTGCAGAAGCTTGGGGCGGTTATTGGTCTTGGGACCCTAAAGAAACTTGGGCATTGATTGTTTGGCTTGTGTATGGTGCATATCTTCATGCAAGGTTCTCTCACGGCTTGCAAGGTAAAACCTTGGCTTGGTGGACAGTGATTGGTTTTGTGGTCACAATCTTTTGTTTCGTAGGTGTAAACATGTATTTATCTGGTTTGCATTCCTACGGTCAACTTACCTGATTCTTTTTTAAACACTCGTGCCTTTATCCCCTAGACCTATCTTAGCATTGGATACAGGGGTTGGTGCGAGTGCTTGTTTATGTTTGGAAGATGGTCGTGTGCTTTCTGCAACCATGAAAACGCCGCGTGCGCATTCGCGTGAGTTGCTGCCGATGTTGCAAAACCTGCTTCAAACCCACGGTATAAATTGGCAAGACTTGCAAGCTTTTGCAGTCAGTACAGGACCAGGTTCTTTCACAGGGTTACGTGTGGCATGTGCTACCATTGCAGGTTTAAATGCGTCGCTACATAAACCTGTGTTTGGTTTGTCGTCGTTGGCGATTACAGCGCTTCAAGCGGATACTTCAGCGCCCATTTGGGCGATTGAGGATGCGCGCTCGGGTTTGGTGTATGCAGCACAATATGCACAAGGGCAATGTTTAACCGCACCACAGTGTTTATCTTGGCAAGAATTCTTATCACTTAAACCCGCTGCTTATATTTCTATCTCAGATGTGCCTGTTGAACTTCATAGCTGGGAAGCTTTACCCGTAAAGCTCTCACGTGAGCGCGCATTGCAACAAGCAGTGTTAGCTATTCCCGATACTGCAGAACATGCGTTGTGGGTAGAGCCTCTGTATTTGCAAGCTTCACAAGCGGAGAAAAATTTAGCATGAGTCAGCCACTTCGCGTTTTATTTGTGTGTTTGGGTAATATTTGCCGTTCACCCCTTGCCGAAGTGGTGGTTAAATCTGTTGCAGAAACGCAAGGTTTATCCGATAAATTCCACTTTGAATCCGCAGGTACGGGAAGCTGGCATGTGGGTGGAAGTGCAGACCCGCGCTCTGCAAGCAAGGCATTGGAAAAAGGGTTAACCCTAGAAAATCACAGAGCGCAACAAATCACACAGCTTAATATCCACGATTGGGATATATTTGTCGCCATGGATAGGGATAACCGCGATAGTCTGATTCGCATGGGCGCAAAACCTGAGCAGGTCTTGATGATGCGCGCGTTTGAAGGTTTAGAGGCTGCACCTGATGTGCCCGACCCTTATTATGGCGGCGCGCATGGCTTTGAAGATGCATATCAGATGCTCAAAGAAAATGCACAAGGTTTACTTGATGACTTGTTGGCGAAGTATGTCCGATAAGTCATTGCAACAACGCATTCAAGAGCTTCCAGCGTGGTTCAAATCTTACGATTCTTTGTATTTGGGTTTCTTGGCAATCGGCGTTGGCATTTTGGCAGGATATAGTGCACTGATTGTCCGTTTTGGCATTGAATGGGTCAGCCGCATTTGGACAGGTGAAGCAAGCTGGACAGCAGCCATCAATGATATTCATTGGTCTACTTTTATTTTCGCACCAACGGTGGCAGGTTTGATTGTAGGCTGGATTAACAATCGTTGGTTGCCTGCGACAGAAGAGCGCGTGATTCCGGGTGTGATTGAAGCTTTGGCAGAACGCGGCGGCAAGATTTCAGCGAAAAAAACCAGTGGTGAATTTGTTGCCAATATTATATCCGTAGGTAGCGGGGCATCTATGGGTAGGGAAGCGCCAACGGTGGCACTGGGCGCAGCACTTTCTTCATTGCTTGGGCAGTGGTTTAACTTATCTGAGAAACAAATGCGCACCTTGATTGGCTGCGGTGTAGCAGGTGGTATCGCTGCATCATTTAATGCACCGATTGCGGGTGTGTTGTTCGCTTTGGAAGTAATTTTGGCAGATTATGCGATTGCTACATTTACACCGATTGTGATGTCGGCTGTAATTGCAACGGTGATTACCCGTTCTGAACTGGGAAATTTCCCTATGTTTACCATTCCTGAATTCCGGCTTGTTTCATCATGGGAAATCCCTGCGTATGTAGGTTTGGGCATCTTCTGTGGTCTGTTGGCAACGGTGATTGTTAAAGGTGTACCTGCAGCACGACATATGTATGAGAAATATATCGCTTTTCCCATAGCTAGACCTGCCGTAGCAGGTTTGTTGTTGGGTTTATGTGCTTTGGTTATCCCCGAAATTATGTCCATTGGTTATGGCACAGTGGATGGTATTTTATTGCAGAATGTTGGCACAAATATTTTGGGTGAAGGTTTACCCTTGGCATTGTTCCTTGGCATTTTGCTGGTGGCAAAAATGTTAACCAGTATTATTTGTTCAGGGGGTAAATTTGGTGGTGGTATGATTGGTCCATCAGTGTTTATTGGGGCAACAGCAGGTGCATTGTATGGTGGCATTGTGCATGGCATGTTCCCAACATGGACTGAATCGTATGGTGCATATGCTCTGGTCGCGTGTGGTGCGATGGTTGCAGCGACCATTCAAGCACCCATGAGTTCAATTCTTATGATTTTTGAGCTATCCAATGATTATCATATCATGGTGCCATTGATGACAGCCTGCGTTGTTGCCGCATTAACCAAACGTGCATTTGGTAGTGATTCGATTTTAACAGAGGTGTTGACGGAAAAAGGCGTGGATACGGAATGGTCGCTGGAGCGCTCATGGATGCGAGCTGTGCCTGTATCACGGCTGCCGTGGCGCTCTGTGCCATCGGTACATGCATCGGACAAATTAGAAAGCCTAAAAAGTATATATATTTCATCGGGTAAAGGTTGCGTAATTGTGGTCAATGATGAGGGAGATATGGTGGGTATGGTTACTTTTGCGGACTTACAACCATGGCTGCTTGATTCTTCACTTGATCAAGTGGTGGTGGCAGAAGAAGTTGCCAATAAACAAGTGATGACCTTATCCGAAGATGACAGCTTGTTGGATGCGATTGATATTCTTGACCGCGCCACCTTTGAGCAAATGCCGGTAACCGATGCTGAGAGCCCGAAAAGAGTTTTAGGTATTGTGTCGCGCAATGCTGTATTCTCAACATACCATAAATTGATTGTAAAACATGGTGAAGAAAACGCCGCCAAGAGCTGGTAATTGAGTTTGAACGCAGCACAACAGGCAGCTGTTGAAGCAGAGGATGGCCCACAACTTATTCTTGCTGGTGCAGGCTCTGGCAAAACACGAACTGTAGTGCATCGCATTGGTCATTTGATTGCCAATAAAGGTTATGCACCGCATCGCATCCTTGCTGTAACCTTTACCAACAAAGCTGCCAAAGAATTACAAAGCCGACTGTCTGAATTGATTGGTGATGGTGGCGGTGGTGTTATTTCGGGCACGTTCCACTCAATTTCGCTGCGCTTTTTAAGAAGTTATGCCGATGTCTTGGGTTATCCGAAAAGTTTTCAGGTCATTGACAGCGATGACCAGAAAACACTGGTGAAGCGCATTCTTAAATCTCGAAATATACCCTCTGATAGGCTGCATCCTTCGTTTTTAGCCAGTTGGATTGAACAGCAAAAAAATGCGGGATATTTGCCAGAGCAAGCGGAATCTATGGCGTGGAGCGGATTAGACCTTAAAGATTTATACATCGCCTACCAAGATGAACTTAAACAATTGGAGCGCATGGATTTTTCCGATTTGATTTTGAATTGTGTGCGTTTGCTTCGCGATTTTCCAAGTGTGGCAACGGCGATGTTTACAAGGTTTGACCATATTCTGGTGGATGAATACCAAGATACCAACCCAGTACAGCATGAGTGGTTATGTTTGTTGGCAGCGGAACATCAAAATATCACCGTAGTCGGTGATGATGACCAATCCATTTATGGTTGGCGTGGTGCGGATGTGCGTCATATCCTTGATTTTGAGAAGGGGTGGCAGAATGCGCAGGTACACAGGCTAGAAGAAAATTACCGCTCAACAGAAGCGATTTTAAAACTTGCCAATGCGATTATTGTCACCAATGAAGATAGGCATCTTAAAGCTTTGCGGGCAACCCGTGATGCTGGGTTAAAACCTGAGTTTCATGTTTGTGTGGATGAATATGCTGAAGCAAGGCATATGGCGAATTTATTTAATGAGCGTTATTCCACAGTAGCATGGTCAAAAATGGCGGTGTTGTATCGCTCCAATCGTCAATCGCTTGCCATTGAGCAAGTGTTTCGCGAAGAAGATATTCCTTATCGGATTATTGGTGGTTTAAGCTTTTTTGCACGCATGGAAATCAAAGATGCCATTGCCTTTTGGGCGCTGCTCAATGGTTGCGGGGATGGTATGCATGTGTTGCGTATTTGTAATAAACCCAAGCGCGGCATTGGTGCTAAGGGTCAAGAAACCATTGCAGCACTTTTAAGTTCCAGCGGGTTACGCGCTGCTGACTGGGTAGATGCCATGTTGCAAGCAACCACATTACCTGCACCGATGAAAAAGCTGCTGCCTTTGTTGCAAACCATCAAAACCATGCAGGCAGACATTGAAGATTTGCCCGATAGAGGGCTGATGCGATTGCTAGAAAGCATCGGTTATCTTGATAGCCTGAATGCTTTGGGTGAAATTGAATCAGCATCGCGCATTGAAAACATCAAAACCCTACAAAACTATATTGAATTTTCTCTGGCATCAGGCATCACACCCATTGAGTTTATGGATAGGGCAGCGTTGATGGTCAGCGGTGAAGAAGATAATGATGATGAAGATGCGGTGAACTTGATGAGCCTACATCGCGCTAAGGGTTTGGAGTTTGATACGGTGGTCTTGGCAGGGGTGGAAGATGGGATGTTGCCCCACCAACGCGCTTTGGATGAGGGCGAAGTGGGTATCGCAGAAGAGCGGCGCTTGTTGTATGTGGGGGTGACGCGAGCTGAGAATATCTTGCATTTAACGTCTGCACGACTACGACGCATGTTTGGCGATATGACGTACCCCATGCCGAGCAGGTTTATCGCGGATTTGGATGATGATGTGTTAAGCAAGTCTGAGGCAGTGAAGCAACCCTCTATGTTCACACAAGCGCAAGCTTCATCAGCCCAAGGCATTGCTGTGGGTGTGTATGTGAATCATCCAAGCTTTGGCGATGGTTTGATTGTCGATTTGGAAGGTGAAGGTGATGCTGTGCGTGTGGCGATTGAATTTGATGCGGTGGGTTTGAAGCGGCTGATGTTGAAATATGCTGCGCTAAGCGTGTTGTAAATCTAAGCTTTCATTATACGTAAGCCTTCTTACAATGCGGCAAACAGTTTAGGAGTAAGTTATGGACATCAGTAAAATACCAGCAGGAAAAAATGCGCCGGAAGAAGTGAATGTGGTGATTGAAGTGCCGCAACATGCCGACCCGATTAAATATGAGTTGGATAAAGATTCAGGTGCAGTGTTTGTTGACCGTTTTATGCACACAGCCATGCATTACCCATGCAACTATGGTTTTGTACCCAACACATTATCCGATGATGGCGACCCAGTGGATGTGTTGGTTGTATCTGATTTTGCTTTGGTTCCAGGCTCTGTGATTACATGTCGCCCTGTGGCTATGCTACAAATGGAAGATGAAGCGGGTATAGATGCAAAAGTGTTGGCAGTGCCGATTACCAAGCTGACACCTGTATATAAAGATGTGAATGGCCCTGAAGATTTACCCAAATTCTTGCTCGACCAAATCAAACATTTCTTTGAGCACTACAAAGATTTGGAAGCGGGTAAATGGGTGAAAGTGACTGGTTGGGCAGGTGCGGATGCTGCGCGAGCAGAAATCACCAGTTCGATTGCTGCTTACAAAAGTTAAGTTTTAGATATTTGAAGCTTCAAAGGCTCTGCGAAAGTGTTTTTTTTATTTGCAGTGACTTGGTATACCTTGGTGTTAATCTGTGGCAGCAGCAGGTAATTTGTAAAAGACGAGTGTGAAACATATGACCCAAAAATTAAGCAATGCTTCTTCTCAGCATCCCATATTGGATAGAGACAACTTAATACCTGACCCATGTGTGTTTGTGATTTTTGGTGCATCTGGAGATTTAACGAAACGTCTATTGATTCCATCCCTGTTCAACTTATACACAGATGGCTTATTGCCTGAAAACTTCGCCGTTTTAGGGTTATCTCGAGATGCTTATAGCACGGAGTCATTCCGTGAAAAAATGAGCCTTGATATTAATAAACACTCTCGTAGGGACGATTTCAATCAAGAAAGTTGGGAATCATTTTGTTCAAATGTTCATTACTTACAAGGCAAGTTTGATGACCCTCAAACGTTTAAGAACCTTGATCAGTTTCTCAATGCTTTTAATGGTCGTCATGAAACGGAAGATAATGTGTTGTTTTATATGGCAACACCGCCATCTATTGCCGCTTTGGTTTCTCAAGGTTTAGCGTCTGTGAAGTTAAACCAAGAAAATTCAGGTTGGCGGCGTATCATTGTTGAAAAACCATTCGGTACCGACCTCGCATCTGCGAAACAACTCAATAAAACGTTATTATCCTATTGGAACGAAAGCCAAATTTATCGTATTGACCATTATTTAGGCAAAGAAGCCGTGCAGAACCTTGTCGCCTTTCGTTTTGCCAATGGTATGTTTGAACCGCTTTGGAATCACACCCATATTGACCATATTCAAATCACTGCCAGTGAACAAGTTGGTGTGGAATGGCGAGGCAATTATTATGAGAAGACGGGTGTTGTACGCGATATGATTCAGAATCATTTGTTCCAAATGATGGCATATTTGTGCATGGAACCACCTACCTCATTTGAGCCTGAAGCCATTCGTAATGAAAAGCATAAGCTACTCAATACTGTGCGTATTTTAAAACATGATGAAGTGCATGAGCACGCGGTGCGCGGTCAATATGATACAGGTTTTAACCCTGACGGCTCACCCGCTAAAGCATACCGTGATGAGCCGCATGTTGCTCCTGACTCCAATACCGAAACTTTTGCTGCGATTAACCTGCGGATTGACAACTGGCGTTGGGATGGTGTGCCTGTGTACTTGCGTTCAGGTAAAGGTATGAGCCGCAAATCGACTGAAATCGTAGTGCAATTCAAACAAGCACCCGACTTTACCTTTAGAGGCACACCTGCCGCCGAACAACTTGAAGCCAATCAGCTTATTTTTCGTATTCAGCCCAAAGAAGGTATAGAGCTTCATTTTCTTGCCAAACGCCCTGGCCCATCCATGAATTTAAGTAAAGTGAATATGCGTTTTGAATATGATGAAGCGTTTACGGCACAACCAGGTACGGGTTATGAAACCATGCTTTATGATTGTATGCGTGGGGATGCATCCTTGTTTTCCCGCTCTGACTTGGTCGAGACTTCTTGGCGTATTGTGCAACCCATTCTTGATGTGTGGGGCAAAGAAAAAGTAGATGATTTATCCAGCTATCCTGTGGGTTCTTGGGGTCCCAAAGCTTCTTTTGAATTGTTATCACAAAGTCATAGACGTTGGCCAACCCGCTCATCCAAACTGGCATTGCGCAATATTCCTATGTTTGAAAATAGCGACGATGCCATGATTAATGCTTTCTCGTCCATGCTTAAATCAACGGTATTTAATGCAGGCGATCAAATCATTGATGCACAAAGCCAAGCCCATGAATTATTTATTATTCGTTTGGGTGAAGTTGAAGTGCAAGACAAAAAAGGTAAACATCTTAAAACCTTGCGTTCAGGTGATATTTTCGGTGAGTTAAGTTTATTAAGCAGCGAACAACTGCACACCAACATGTATGCCAAAACCTATTGTGCATTATACACCATGAGTAAAACTGATTTTTGCCGTGTGATGATGGATAATCCCATTTTTGCAGTATGTATGCAAAAAGTCGCACGCGAGCGTTATGATATTATCGTGGATGCCCAAGATTGGGTTGAATCCGCAGAAACACCAAACACAGAAGGAGTTTAACAATGAAATTAGCTATGATTGGATTGGGTCGCATGGGCGGCAATATGGTCAAACGCTTGATGCAGGGCGACCATGATGTGGTGGCATTTGATGTGGATGCAACACCAGGTAAAGCTTTAGCCGATGAATTTGAACGCGTACAAGCTGCCAGTGATTTAAAAGATGTGATTGCCAAACTTCCTGCGCCCCGCGTGCTTTGGATTATGGTGCCGCATGAATATGTGGATGATACCATCGCCAAGCTTCTTGAAGCAGGCGTTGAAGCTGGTGACCTGATTATTGATGGTGGCAACTCGAATTATAAAGAAGGGCAACGCCGTGGCGCAGAGCTTGCAAAACAAGGCATCTTATTTGCCGATTGCGGCACATCGGGTGGTGTTTGGGGCTTGCAAAATGGTTATTCCTTGATGATTGGCGGCGAAAAACCTGCCATTGATTTGATTGCACCAGCCTTAACCACTTTAGCATCCAATGATGGTAAAGGTTGGGGTCACATGGGACCAATCGGTTCAGGTCATTTTGTGAAAATGGTTCATAACGGCATTGAATACGGCATGATGCAAGCTTTCGCTGAAGGTTATGACATCATGAAAGCCAAAGATGAATTTGATTTGGATATGGCGCAGATTTCAAGGGTTTGGCAGCATGGTTCTGTGGTCAGTTCGTGGTTATTGGATTTAACAGGTGATGCACTTGACCAAGATGTGGAGCTATCTTCATTGTCCGATTGGATGGATGATTCGGGTGAAGGGCGTTGGACTGTCAACGAATCCATTGATTTGGGTATCCCTGCACCTGTGTTGACTTTGGCATTACAAATGCGCTTTAGAAGCCGCCAAAAAGATGCGTATGCGGGTAAAATTGTGAATGCGCAACGCGCAGGTTTCGGCGGTCATACCATCAAACCTGCTAAGAAATAACATGGCTTTTGATGCAAAAGCATTAAAACACTTCGCCACAGGTGAAGAAGCCGCTCGTTTTGTAGCGGATGAAGTCATTCAAGCCTGTGCCAAAGCGATTGAAGTAGATGGTCTGTTTCACTGGGTATTGGCAGGTGGCGGCACACCTGAATTGTGCTACCGCTTATTGCGTGATGCGGATATGGATTGGGCGAAAGTGCATGTCTGGTTTGGTGATGAGCGTGCGCTTGAACTTGGTCATCCCGATAGAAATGAAACCATGGCACGCCATGCCTTGTTAGACCATGTGGCGATTCCGCAAGAGAACATTCATAGCGTTGATTTTACGAACGGTACACAAGCCGCCGCCGAAGCTTATGCCAAAGAAATAGCCACCATCAAAACCTTTGATTTTGTCATGTTGGGTATGGGTGAAGATGGGCATACGGCAAGCTTATTTCCCAATCACGACACCTTAAATAGCGACAATTTGGCAGTTGCCGAATTTGATTCGCCCAAACCCCCATCTGAGCGGGTAAGCATGGGTTTTAAAGCTTTGAACAATCATAAACAATGCTTTATTTTGGCAACAGGCGCAACCAAAAAAGATGTGCTTCAAGATATAGGCGAGGGTGCTGATTTGCCCGTTACCCATATCGAAAATGCAGTATGGGTGGTTGATAAGGCTGCTTGGCATATTTGAACCGCAAAGTACGCAAAGTTACGCAGAGTTTATAACTGCCATTTCGACCAACAGGGAGAAACCTTAACCACGAAGGACTCGAAGAAAGACAAACTTAAAACCATACACCCCGTCACTTCGTACCACCCCTCATCCAGAGGGGAATAAAGCACCTTAACAAATTGTCATTCCGCGCTTGATGAGGAATCCATGCTGTTCAAACCAACTGGATGCCGCATCAAGTACGGCATGACGATGAGTACACTCCTTCCCCTGTTATAGATTCGCCGAAATCAGCCGCTAAAGAAGGGATAAAGTAAAATGCTCTTATTTTGCGCCCGCTTTAGCTGATTATTTTGGATAACGAAGCTATATAGGGCAGCTTTTTTGGTTCGTTTTTTTGTCTG
>CAMZLX010000077.1 GCA_947311795.1 uncultured Zetaproteobacteria bacterium | reverse complement strand
GCTCGCTTTAAAACCAAATACCCCATTGAAAGCGCGTTGTCAGCAAAAGAAGTTTGGCAATTAGGCTCAAAGACTAAGACGAATATGTTTGCTCAGGTTCACAAGGGTGAGATTAAAGTCTCTGGTTTATTGGATGAAAAGGAATTAGAAGAAGAGCGGGAGCAAGCAGGGCTTATGCATGTAAAACCAGCCTGTCATTTCTGTGACTTTGGTAAACTTTGTGGGCAAACGAGGGCAGTAGTTTAACGGATAAAGAGTCATTTTGTGATGCTTAATAAAAAGGGTGTGGTGTATGAGCGAATTTAAAAAGGATAGTTATGAAACTTTTTTTAAGAAAATTGCAGCATTTAAAAGCTTGCAGAATAAGCAAAGGCAAAGAGGCTTAAATAATTACAACCTACTGACGGCTGTATTAAGTCCCTCGGATGAAGTCCGTTTGCACTCTAGAATGATTTATTCTTTGTTAAACCCAAATGGAAAGCACTTTCAAGGAGCATTGTTTTTAGAAAAGTTCTTAAAAGTATTAAATATTAAAGATTTTGACTTGAACCTAGGTAGCTGCTCTGTATATAAGGAGTATGAAAATATCGACTTGTATATAACAGATGGAACAAAACATATTATCATTGAAAATAAGATTTATGCAGGCGATCAGGAGGATCAAATAAAGCGTTATCTTGAAATCATAAAAAAGGAATCAGTAGAAGCTTCCGATATTTTAGTTGTTTATCTAAGTTTAGATAGAAAAGTGCCTTCGGTATTGAGCTTGGGGGGATTGAAAGTTGAAGGTGATAAGCTTACGAATGACGGCTCGGAAGAAGCTCTTTATAAGTCGATCACATATAAGAACCACATCATGCCTTGGCTAGAGATGTGCCAGCATGAGGTGCAAAACATCACTAATTTAAACCAAGCTATTGTGGCATATAGGGATGTCGTGAAGATGGTAAATAAAGAGTATAAAGGAGCAGCGATGAGTCTTGCTGATTATCTTAAAAAGAATAAAGAAATCTACGAAATGGCTGAAGAGGTAAGTCGTGCTGTTGAGGAAGTGAGAGAATCAGTTTTTGACGATCGTAAAAAAATTGCAAAGCCTTTCTTTGAAAATGTGGTTAGTAAGCTGCAAGCAGAGCTGAAAGATAGTTGGGTGGTTGAAATTAAAGGTGATTTATCAACTAAGCATTCCTTTCCTTTAAGAATATATAAGAAGGACTGGAATAAAAGTTTATTAATTGGGTTAGAATTTGGTGTTACAGGTTTTCATAATTGTTACCTAGGTGTTGTACGATGGAATAACTCAATTAATATCAAGGGAGGAATCGCGAAGGAATATAGTGCTGATATAAAGTCACTAAATAGGTCGCTTAACATAGGTACATGGTGGCTTGATAGACAAACTTTCTACAAAGGTGATTTTATTGAATATATTACCACAGCAGAAAATGCTGAAGATAATCTTGTCGATGAATTTAAAACGTTAGTTCAAGAGTTTGAAGGTCGCTCAGGTTTATTATCTAAAATCAATGGTTCAATACAATCTAGACAAGATGCTTCAGAGTAATAATATGAAAAATATTCAATTGATTAGTGCAAGTGCAGGCTCGGGTAAAACTTACCGTTTGATGAATGAAATTGGTGCGCGGGTGGCAGGTAAATCAGGTGTGCCTCATGTTCATCCAGAACAAATCATGGCAACCACATTCACCAACAAAGCTGCCGCAGAACTTAAAGAACGCATTCGTATGCGCTTGCTTGAAGAAGGGAAATCCGCAGAAGCACAGCGCATTTATGATGGCTTGATTGGCACGGTCAACTCAATTTGCTCCAAGCTTTTGAAGGAGTATGCATTTGAGGCAGGTTTGTCCCCAGCCGTTGATGTGCTGCTCGAAGATGATGCCAGTCGTATTTTTAATATGGCAACGGCATCAGCGATTGCTATATCGGGTAAAACTTTGGAACCGATTGCCAGACGATTAGGTTTAATGGGTATTAAAAAAGGTTATGCGAAACAAGACGATTGGCGAGAGCATGTGCAGCGCATTGTGGATTTGGCGCGCTCCAATGCTATGGATGCGGCAACATTAAAAGCAGCAGGTGATGAATCGTGGGCTTCATTGGAAAAGCTGCTTGGGAAAGCGCATTCATCAAAAATGGGTGCTGGCATAGATAAGCGGCTCAAGGATGCCGTGAATGATGCTGTTGCAGCGATTCAAGCCAATGTTGAAGATAGCACTAAAGTTACAGCATCTGCCTTGTCGAGCTTGCAAAAGGTGCAGCGAACCATCAACAGCTATGGCACGCACAATTTATCTTGGGAAGACTGGCTGGGTCTTTCAGGGTTGAAGACGGGTGCAAAAAGCAAAGACTTGGTGGATGATGTGAATCATATCGCTACCGATCATCATAAACACCCAAGATTCAGACAAGACATGGAATCCATGATTAAAGGTGTATTTGAATGTGCAGCCCAAGCATTAACGCAATATGCGGATTATAAACGTGAGCAAGGTTTGATGGACTTCGTGGATCAAGAAGCATTGGTGCTGGATATGGCGACCAACAATCAATCATTTCGCGCTTCGATGAAAGAGCGCGTGAAATTGCTCATGGTGGATGAGTTTCAAGATACCAGCCCGATTCAGTTGGCACTGTTCTTAAAGCTTTCTGAGCTTGCAGAAGAAGTGATTTGGGTGGGTGACCAAAAGCAGTCCATTTATGGTTTTCGCGGCGCAGACCCCGTGTTGATGGATGCCGTTGCGCACGAGATTGAACAAGGTGCAACCCAAGCCACAAGTGATAATGTGCTTAAAGAATCATGGCGTTCAAAGCGAGAGTTGGTTGAGTTTTGTAATGCGATTTTCTCTCCTGTATTTCATCATATGGATGAAGCAAAAGTATGTCTGGATATTCCTGATGCGAGAAAAGATTCGGCTGATGGTGGTTGGCTTGAAAACTGGGTATTAGAAGGAAGCAATGCAGGCAAACGCAGTCATGCATTGGTGCAAGGGGTGCAAGCATTGCTGGATGAGAAAGAAGTGAAGGCTGGTGAGATTGCGATTCTTTGCCGCTCCAACAATGAATGTAAAACCATTTCTGCATCTTTAAAAGCGGCTGGTATTCGGGCATCGATAGCACAGGGCGACTTACTTGCCACCCAAGAATGTACTTTAGCACTGGCTGCACTTCGTTATATGGCAGACCATCAAGATAGTATCGCACTATCTGAAATCGTTTGTTATTCCCATCATCATGATGACCATGATGATTGGTTAGCGCACTTGTTAAGCGATAGCCAAGCTAGCCAAGACGCTTGGAAGCAAGATGCGATGATTCAAGCCTTAGATGAATTAAGTGCAAAAGGGGTTTATCTCACCCCACTGGAAGCTTTGGAACAAGCTATGGCAGCAGTTGAGCTAGAGCGCACCATTTATGCTTGGGGTGATGTGGAGCAACGGTTAAGCAATTTGGATCAATTGCGGGCTGCTTGCATTGAATATCAAGATAGATGCAGGTCTCGCCGTGATTCAGCAACCGTTTCAGGTTTGCTCACATGGTTGTTTGGCGATGCCGACCTTAAACAAGCCAAGAGCGCAGGTGATGATACGGTGAATGTGTTGACCTATCACAAGTCCAAAGGTTTGGAATGGCCTGTTGTCATCATGAGCAGTTTAAACAAAGCATCGAGAAGTGGTGTGTTTGGTGTGTCGGTTGTGGAGGCGGATACATTTGTGGCAGACAAACCTTTGCAAGGTCGCTCACTTCGTTTTTGGCCTTGGTGTTATGGCACCAAGAAAAAAGCTGATCAATTGGATGCTCTTATTTCAGGTTCTGCTATTGCGACCACAGCAGAATTGCGAACACGCGCAGAATCCAATCGTCTGCTTTATGTGGGGCTAACCCGCGCAAGGGATGGTCTTGTTTTGGTGCAGCAGAAAACCAAGAATTCAGCCGAGAGTAAATGGTTGGATGAATTAGTGAATGATAAGCAAGAGCCAGTGTTAGCATTCGATGACAATGAATGCACTATCCTTTCACGAGATGGTGAAAGTGATTCATTTGATGTGAACACACGCCACCTTGTGGGCAGCGATGATGAGCAGCCTTTATCCATTGCGGATAAACCTGCGTATTTACCGCAAACACAACCAGCCGTTGACTACCCGTCTGCCACTGTTGCACCTAGTAGCATGGATTGGGATGACGCAAGTAAACAAGCCGTGCCGACTTCAGTGTTTGCGCAGCTTGGAGATGCGATTGAAAGGTTGGGTAACCATGATGCTGCAGACTTTGGTAATGCCATGCATGGTTTCTTGGGCGCAGACATTCATAGCGATGAAGCAACGCGAATCAGTCAAGCCAAAGACTTGCTTCAAGCTTGGGATGTTGAAGGGGCAGTCGCACCTGAAGATATGCTTAAAACCAGTGATAGATTAAAACAATTTATCCAAGACAACTTTGCTAAGGGCAAAGTGCTTGCAGAATGGCCGATTGAAATGGTGCTGGATAATCATCAGCGGTTGAGTGGCTGGATTGATATGTTGATTGAGCTAGAAAATGGGTATGTGGTGATTGACCATAAAAGTTATTCAGGTGGAGATGTTGAAACATATGTGAAGCAATATGCACCGCAGCTTGCGGTCTATCGTGATGCCGTGGTGCAAGCTACGGGTAAACCTGTGCTGCAAACCTTGATTCACTTGCCAATGACTGGGCAAATGGTGGATGTGCAACTCCCGTGATACAAGATACTCAAGACCTAAAAATATACATGATTCATGGCTTTGCATCGGGTGCGAAACACCCCAATGCCAAGGCAGAACTATTTGAAGAAGTGTTTGGCTTGCCTGTGCAGCAAATTGAATATGATTCTGCGGCGAGC
>CAMZLX010000076.1 GCA_947311795.1 uncultured Zetaproteobacteria bacterium | reverse complement strand
GGTAAAATTGTACCGTTTGCGGGTTATGAATTGCCTGTGCAATACAAGAATGGTGCGCTGAAAGAATATACGGCAGTTCGTAATGGCGAAGCAGGTATTTTTGACATTACACACATGGGTCAAGTGCGTGTGGAAGGCAAAGATGCGCTGGCTTTTCTTCAATATGTAACCACCAATGATGTATCTAAACTTGTGGATGGACAGGTGCAATATTCTGCGCTTTTAAACGAGCAAGGCACATTTATTGATGACATCACCACCTATAAAATCAACGATGAAGCGTATTATCTTTGTACCAATGCGGCGAATCGCTTGAAAGATGTGGCGCATTTGGATGCCGAGGCGGCAAACTTTGATGTGAGCGTCACCGATGAATCCGATGAAACCACACTATTGGCATTGCAGGGTGCAAAAGCACAAGCGGCATTGCAAACCATCACCGATTTGGATTTGGAAGGCATTGGTTATTACAAATTCGCTAGAGGAAAAATTGGCGAAGCTGGCGGTATTATTTCACGCACAGGATATACAGGCGAAGATGGTTTTGAGATTTATATTCCCAACAGTATTGCCGTGGAAGTATGGGATGCGTTGCTTGAGCAAGGGGCTGTGCCGATTGGTTTGGCAGCTAGGGATATGTTGCGCACTGAAATGGGTTATGCGCTTTATGGGCATGAAATTTCTGATGCGGTGACCCCTGTTGAAGCCAAATTGATGTGGATTACCAAATTGGATAAAGGCGACTTTATCGGTAAACAGGCTGTGGAAACGCGCAAATCAGAAGGCGCTCAAAAGCGATTGATTGCGCTGAAATTGACAGGTCGCGGTATTCCCCGTGAGCATTATCAAGTGTTTGTGGATGGGGAATTAAGCGGAGAAGTCACATCGGGTATGCACTCACCTTTGGCGGGTGGCGGTGTGGCTTTGGCGTATGTCAAACCAGAACATGTGACAGATGGCAACTTAACTGTTGAAATACGCGGTAAACAAATTGAAGCAGAGCGCACAACAACACCGTTTGTTTGCTCGAATGTGAGGAAATAATATGTCAGTACCAACAGATTTAAGATATACCAAAGAACATGAGTGGGTACGTATTGAAGGTGATACAGCCACATTCGGCATCTCCGACCATGCCCAAGAAGCATTGGGTGATATTGTATTTGTCGAGTTGCCTGAAGTTGGGCGCAGCATTGATGCTGGCGAAGCTTATGGTGTGGTGGAATCGGTGAAAGCTGTATCGGATGTTTATGCTCCAGTGGCGGGTGAAGTGGTTGAAATCAATGAAGCTTTGGAATCTGAAGCCGATTTGGTGAACTCCGACCCTTATGGTGCAGGCTGGATTATCAAAGTGAAAATCAGTGATAATAATGCAGATGCCGATTTGATGAACCCTGAAGAATACACTGAATTTTTAGACGATTAATTTTTTTAACCGCAGAGGGCGCAAAGTAACGCAGAGGTTTTCTTTGTGGCTTTGTGCCTTTGTGGTTTTATAGCGAGTGAAACCATGCGATATTTACCCCATACCCAAAACGATAGGCAAACCATGCTGGATAGCATGGGCATGCAAGATATGTCGGCGTTATTTGCTGATGTACCGAGTGAATTTCATCTCAAAGAAGGTGAAATTGGTCTGCCCGATGCCTTATCGGAAGCAGGGATAGTAAAGAAGTTTATCAATGCTGCTGAAAAAAATCGAAATGCAATCAATACGCGCTGTTTCTTGGGTGGAGGCACCTATTATCATTTTGTGCCAGCGGTGGTGGATTATGTGATTTCGCGTGGTGAGTTTTTAACCGCATACACACCTTATCAGCCTGAAATTGCCCAAGGTACATTGCAAGCCTTGTTTGAATATCAAACCATGATTGCGCGACTTACAGGCATGGAAGTCTCCAACGCATCCATGTATGAAGCGGCAACAGCAACGGCGGAAGCAGCATTGATGGCAAGGCGTGTGACCCGCAAAACACGCACAGTGATTGCAGGTTCAGTGAATCCAAGATACCGCGCTGTGACAGAAAACTACTTGTCTCGCCTTGAAGGTGATTATGTTGAAGTGCCA
Organism: uncultured Zetaproteobacteria bacterium; assembly: GCA_947311795.1. Classification (GTDB taxonomy): domain Bacteria; phylum Pseudomonadota; class Zetaproteobacteria; order Mariprofundales; family Mariprofundaceae; genus Ghiorsea. Next base: position 955 of record CAMZLX010000076.1, on the reverse strand, counting down.
GTGGGTAACAAAGGGGGTCAATTCGGAACAGATTTAAGCAAGGTGATTGCTGAAATCGATGACACAACCGCAAGTGTGATTGTGCAATACCCTGATTTTTATGGTTCGGTTTATGACTTGGCACCACTTCGTGAGGCATGTGATGCCCATAAATGTTTGATGGTGGTGGCATTCTCTGATGTGAGCGCATTTGGTTTGATTGAAGCGCCGGGTGCTTATGGTGCGGATATTGCTGTGGGTTCGGGTCAAGCTTTGGGTATCCCCATGGCATTTGGTGGGCCGCACTTGGGCGTGTTTGCCTGCAAACAAAAGTATTTACGGCAGATGCCAGGCCGTGTGTGCGGGTTAACCAAGGATGCGGATGGTAAGCGTGGGTTTGTGTTAACGTTATCCACACGCGAACAACATATTCGCCGCGAAAAAGCGACATCCAATATTTGTACCAACCAAGGGTTGATGTGTACAGCAGCAGCCACTTATATGGCGTTGATGGGTGATGAAGGTTTGAAAACTGTGGCGAAACATTCGGCGGCAGCATTGGACTTGTTGATTTCTAAATTGCCAAGTCATGTGGTGGCAGCCAGTGGTGCGCACTACAATGAAACGGTGCTTACCTTTGAAAGTGGTGAGAAGCGCGATGCTTTTATCGCAGAAGCGCGCAAGCAGGATATATTTGTAGGTATTCCGTTAGAGAAGTTTGATAAAACCATTGAAGCTAAACACTTGTTGGTGGCGACCACGGAAATGATTGAGGAAGATGATGTGAATGCGCTGATTGCAGCGATGGAGGTGGCATCATGAGTCAGCAATATTCATCCGTATCAGGTATGCAACATGAAGAGCCGCTTTTATTTGAACATGCGCATGAAGCGCCTGAGTCCATCAGTTTGCCGGGTGTGCAAGCAGATGTACCTTCGTCCTTAGACGCATTTAAACGCAAAGAAGCAGCCAATAT
>CAMZLX010000075.1 GCA_947311795.1 uncultured Zetaproteobacteria bacterium | reverse complement strand
CGTTCAGGTGTTGCGATTAGTCAAAGCTTTACCATCATTGACCAAAATCAAGACACCATTTCTGATTTGTTATCGGCAATTCAATCGGCATTTAACCAGCAAGTCACGGCGAGCATTGATGCATCAGGTCGTATTCAGGTTAAAGACAACTCAAGTGGTGATAGTCAGCTTGCCGTCAATCTCACCTCAAGTGGTGCGCTTAATTTTGGCACAGACACCACAGCCATCAGCACAGAAGGACGTTATGCCTTAAGTTTAGAGGCAGTTGCCTCAGGTAACTTTGTGAGCATTCAGCATAAATATTATGGTGCAAGCAAAGGATTTGAAATATCAGGTGCTGCCACAGCACTTGGCATTGCCAACACGGCAGGTACAGCACTTATTGGTGCTGATATTGCAGGCACCATTAATGGTGAGACAACAACAGGAAATGGTCAGGTCTTGGTTGGCAATGCTGGCGGGGCGGATGGCATTGGTGTGTTATACAGTGGTAACACTACCCCACCCTTTACCAGCAATATGACTATTGGCATGGGCATTGCGGCATCATTTGATGGTATATTGGACTTGTTTTCAAATCCATTCTCAGGGTTAATTCAAAACACTGTGCTTGCCTCTGAAACCACCTTCTCCACTTTATCTGAACGCATTGATGACTTAAATACTCAACTTGAAAAGCAAAGACAAACGCTTACTCGCTCTTTTCTTGCCATGGAACAAGCCATGAATTCATTAAATGCAACAGGTAGTTTTCTCACACAACAAATTGATGCAGCCAATTCAGGACGGTAAATAATAACTGAAGTTTCCGCTCTGTTTTCCGATAAGTATAACAAGAAGGTGATGAATACCTTCGCATGAGAACGCAAGGAGGCAATATGGTCGGACATCAAAAATACCAAGCAAACCAAGTTGAAGGGGCAGGTCCTTTGGGGTTGATTTTATTAACCTATGAGGTGTTGTATAAATCATTAGGGCAAGCTAGAGCCGCAGTAGTTGCCAATGATACACTTGCCGAAACCCAACATATTTCGCGAGCGTTAGAAGCCATTATCGAACTATCTTCTAGCCTTGATTTGGAACAAGGTGGGGAAGTAGCATTAAATTTATCCCGTTTGTATGCATATCTTTCTAAACGATTGGGTGAAGGTATGTGTACATTTTCAACCGCATCTATTGATGAGGCTATGCAATTAACCCAGTCCTTACGCGAAGGTTGGATGGCATTAGAACAGCAACAACGTCATACCTCAACGCCACAACCCATGCGTGCCTATGCAGGGTAATATGAGTAGTCCACAGCCCAATGTTTCTGATCTTATTCCGCGCTATTTAAGCGCTATTACTCAACTACGCCAAAGTATTATCAAACAACAGTGGCAACGCATCCCGGAAAACATCAAACATTACGAGGCTGAAACAGCTATATTCCAACAGGTTTGGCAAGAACGAGCATGTCAGCCTAAAGACTTTCTCAATGATTTAGAACAGTTACAAACACAGCATCGGCAAACCATGCGTTTACTTTTTGAAGCACAACAATATACGCAAGAATTTATCAACACCACCAACCAAGGGCTACGTAAGGTACAACGGTTATCAAGTATAGCAAATTAGGTTATATTTAACTTTTCCCTGTATTGGATTCAATATATTTAATCAACAAATCTGGAGCCAATGGTTTACGCATCAGGTTAACATGTAGCTGTGAAGGCACTTTTTGATAAGAGTAACCCGTTGTTAAACAAATTGGCACCGTTTCATTTTCATCCCGAATTTCACGCGCAACCTCAAGACCATCCATATTAGGCATGATGATATCCATAACAATCACATCAATCACACCTTTATATTGGCGCCATAAATCTAGTGCCGCAATACCATTATCCGCAGATATAACTTCATATCCTTGGCACGTTAAAATTTCAGACAATGACGCCCTTAAATCTTCATCATCATCCACCAGCAAAACCAAGCCTTGTTTATCCTGAACTTCAATGCCTTCTACTGTTAGCGGAAGTAACATTCGTATACTTGTATACTCACCATAAACGCTTTCAACTTCTAAGCCTCCTTTAAGCTGCTGCATATATGCAGCAGCACTGGATAAACCAAGACCCGTACCTTCACCCACAGGTTCGGTACTAAAAAATGGATCCAAGCAATGCTTAAGTGTGGCATCCTGCATGCCGGTGCCATTATCCTTAATGATAATCTCAGCGTATTTAGCATCCGCTGTTATGCTAAGTTGGATATGAATCAGTTCTCGTTTTTCACCATAACTGTATTGAAGTTTTTCACGTTGTTGCACCAATGCACGTTCTGCATTGCTGATTAATTCAAAAATATGTTGTTTGAGTATCACAGCATCCGCAAAAATAAGTATACCTCTATCTTCAACACTAAAGTTTATTTCCACCTGTTTATCCAACGATTTTTTTGCCATTTCCACTGTATTTTCCAGCAGAGGACAAAGCGAAATTTCTCGTGTAGCTGTTGGTTTTTGCCTCGAAAAAGACAAAAGATTTTGAACCAGTGATGCAGCTCGTCCCATTAATTTATCAATGCGTTCTAATCGCCCATGTTCCTTTTCTTCATCTTTGGATAAATTACGTTTTAAAAGGTATAGGTGACCTTGAATACCTCCCAATATATTGTTGAATTCATGTGCCACACCTCCCGCTAAGGTCGCTATGGATTGCAGTCGAGATAAACTTTCCATTTTTCGAGTAATTTTGTCGCGCTCACGCAAGTCCACCTGAATCGTTGAAAAACCTTCATCTGTTTTAACAATTTGAGTCCACACTGGAATAATTTCTCCACTCTCAGATATTGCATTCAGCTCACCAGACCAGCTTCCGTGACGCACAAGCTGCCTTAGGATTTTTTTATAAAATGTAACATCATTAAAGGGGCGTTGCATGAGGAAGTCCGTATTTCCACCAATAATATTTTCCTTTTGGTAACCATACAACGTTAAGAATGCAGGATTCACATGGGTTAAACATCTTTTTTTATCCGTGATAAACATAGGGTCTCGCCCCTGCTCAAACAATGACCGTAACGCATGATTTAAAGCAAAATCATTCATGTAACACCTCGCTTAGCAGCATCCAACCCTTGTTCAAGTTCTTGTTTCATCCATTGTAAGCCCTGTTCATCTTCTGCTTCATAACGAAGCACCAAAGCAGGTTGCGTATTGGATGCACGTAGCAATGCCCAGCCTTGTTCAAACTTCAATCGAATACCATCAATATCAATCATCTCATAACCCTGCTCAGTAAAAAAAACTTTCGCACTTTCAACCAACTTAAATTTAACTTCATCTGGGCAAGGCAAACGAATTTCAGGTGTACTCACACGTTTGGGTACATCATCCAATAAGCTCGATAAATGTTTCTCTTGCTGCGCTAACAACTGCATCACCCTTGCCCCCGCATAGGTTGCATCATCAAAACCAAAAAATCTATCGGCGAAGAAAAAGTGTCCACTCATTTCACCAGCAAGCAACGCGCCAGTTTCTTTCATTTTTGCTTTAATCGGTGAATGCCCTGTTCGCCACATCAGCCCTTGACCACCATGTTGGTGAATATCATCGTAAAGCAGTTGAGAGGCTTTAACCTCGGAAATAATGGTTGCCCCAGGATATATATTTAATAGCTGCCGAGATAACAACAAAAGCAGCATATCTCCCCAAATAATTTCACCTTTTTCATCCACCACACCAATGCGGTCACCATCACCATCAAAAGCTATACCTAAATCAGCATTGGTTTCACATACTTGTTGTGCCAAATCCTTTAAATTTTCTTCTACTGTTGGATCTGGATGATGATTGGGAAAACGTCCATCAGGTTCACAATAAAGTTCAACCACCTCACAGCCCAACGCACGATACAATGGTCCTGCAATCAAACCCGTAGGACCATTTCCTGCATCAATCACCACTTTAAGTGGGCGACCCAAAACGCAATCGCGAATTACAAAGTCTATATATGCTTCTGATATATCTTTGCTGATAAGTTTTCCTTTCGTGGCACTAGCATGGGATTTCACTTCAAACATACGCTGCTTTAATCTTTGAATATCTTCACCATGAAAGCTCTCTTTCCCCACCATCATTTTGAAACCATTATAGGCTGATGGATTATGACTGGCTGTCACCATAATACATCCGGCGGCATCAAGCTCATACACCGTGTAATAGGCCAGCGGTGTAGGCACCATACCAATATCAATCACATCAAATCCAGCATTCAATAAAGTATCACAAAGTGTTTTTTGTAATATTTCCCCTGAAAGACGAACATCACGCGCAATTACAATAGGTTTCTGATTTTCCGCAGAAAGAAAGCTGACATATGCCAAGGCTAACTTTTTAGCAAAAGCAACTGTAATTTCATCATCAGCTAGACCACGAATATCATATTCGCGAAAGACATGATGGGGGAAATTTTCAATCATGCTGTGCGATAAGTCCAAACACCAAACGCTCCAAGACCATCATGCGCGATTCCGTGGATGCACCTTTGAGTAGTTTCTCGGTATCTGTCAGTTTCTTCATCGCATCCATCAACTCTGGGGCAGACCAATGCTTCACTTCTTTCACTGCAAGCTGGCTTGCTTGCCCAAATAATCGTGCAGCTTGCGCTGGTCTGCGCTCACCCATGCGCTGATACCATAAAAACATCAACAAACCATTAAGCCGCATACTTAGCCAAGTGTGAAGTTGCACATCCGACACCTGCTGATTGATAATAAGCTGGCGCAACAGCGTTATTGCGCGTGATTCTTTCATGGCAACCGCATGAATAAAGTCATCCAAATCTTGGGGTGCATGTTCGCCAAGCAATTCACCCACCAAGGCAACATCAAACTGCACGCCTTCTTCATTGTCATACAATTTCATGCGTGTTATCAGTTGTTTGGCAGCTTCTCTTAAACCATACAAGCGCTCAAGCATTATCTGTTTAGCATCTTCAGTGACATACAAATTGGAGACCTTAACTTCTTCTTCAAACCACGTTTGAAACTGCGCTTCATTGGGCAGGCGAAACTCAGAGGATACCACCTTAGATTCTGCCAACATCTTTTTATGCAGCGCTTTTTTCCATGTGATACCCGCAGCACAAAGAATGAGACGGTTTTCAGGTGCAACCGATGCCGCAAGTTTTAATAAAT
>CAMZLX010000074.1 GCA_947311795.1 uncultured Zetaproteobacteria bacterium | reverse complement strand
TTCCGCTTTAGCCAAACGAATGAGTTGCAATACATCCAAGCAACTTGCCCCACCTTGATTAACAATAAAGTTGGCATGTTTATCCGATATATTGGCATTGCCGATTTGTTTACCTTTCAAACCCACGCTTTCAATCAAGCGTGCCGCAAAATCGCCTTCTGGATTTTTAAACACTGAGCCACAATTGGGGAGTGCAAGCGGTTGTGTTTCACTGCGTTTGGCGCGCATCTCGCGCATGGCTTGTTTTACATCTTCTGAATTTTTCTCGGTCAAGGTAAAACTTGCCGATAATATCAATACATCCTTGGGTAATGCGGTGTAGCGGTAGCACATATCCAAGTCATTGCGGGATAGGGTTTGCACTTTACCATCGCGGCTCAACAGCGTAACCGACTGCAACACATCCGAGACTTGCTGCCCAAACGCACCTGCATTCATGGCAACACCACCACCCAAATCACCAGGGACAGTCGCCATAAATTCTAAACCTGACAAACCTGCGCTCGCCGCAAGTTGTGCAATTTTGCTCATACGCGCACCTGCACCTGCAACCAACGTATTGCCTGAAACTTCCAAGGTGTTTAAATCGCTTAAATCCAAGACAAGACCATCAATGCCACTATCCGCAATCAATAGGTTTGAGCCGCGTCCAATCGGGAAAATATAGGTGTCTTGCGGTATCAAAAACATGGCTTGCGCTAAACTTTTTTCATCGTTGGGGCGAAACAACATCGCAGCATGACCGCCCACACCAAGTGTGGTACGCCCTGCAAGCGGTGTGTCCATGTCCAAGCGACCAAAGCGGGAAAGGTCAGCGTACAAACTCATGCCTCACCTCCCAAAATTTGCCGAATGTCTCTCACCATACCGCCAATAGAACCTGCACCCATCATCAGCACAATATGCCCAGCCTTCAACTCCGATAACACCCAAGCTTTGGCAATATCCATATCTTCAATCACGTTGGCATCTCTGTGCCCACGTTTTGTCATACCATCCGCCAACCATGCTGAATCCACACCTTGGATAGGTGTTTCGCTGGCTGCATAAATGGGAAGCAAACGCACTTTTTGCGCGGCATCACATGAGCCTAAGAACTCTTCATACAAATCTTGGGTGCGGCTAAAGCGATGGGGTTGAAACAACACAGAAATGGTTTTGTCTGCCCAACATGAATGTGCCGCTTGCAGAGCTGCCAAAATTTCCTTGGGATGATGCGCATAATCATCCACCAACACACCGGCTCCTGTTTCAAAACAATGGAAGCGACGCTGAATACCTTCAAAGCTGGCAAAACCTTGGCGAACCACATCAAATCCAATACCCAAATCAAGCAGTACCGCAACCGCTGCCAACGCATTTTCTGCATTGTGCAAACCTGGCATAGGCAATGTCATTTCTTGCACATCACCACTTGCAAAACCAATGGTGAGATGTTGTTTGTAACCATCTACTTGCACGTCTTTTAAATACAAATCAGCTTGTGGGCTGGTGCCATAGGTGGTGACGGGTCTATGCAAGCCATCACGCAGCAATGCCACATTGGGATGCTCATGATGCAAGACCACCCGTCCATAAAATGGCGTTAAGTTCACAAACTGCTTGAATGCCGCAATCAATGTTTCAAAGTCGCCGTAGTGGTCTAAATGTTCAGGGTCGATATTACTCACCACAGAAATGGTGGGTGATAAACGCAAAAATGAACCGTCGCTTTCATCGGCTTCAGCAACCAACCAATTGGATTCACCCAGTCGAGCATTATGACTGGTGGACATCAAGCGCCCGCCAATCACATACGTTGGGTCTAATCCTGCTGCTTCCATCACATGGGCAATCATGGATGTAATCGTGGTTTTGCCGTGGCTACCTGCAATGGCAATGCCTTGTTTCATGCGCATCAATTCAGCCAACATTTCAGCGCGCGGAATCACAGGAATGCCACGCTTTTCCGCTTCCAATATTTCAGGGTTGTTTTTATCCACTGCCGTGGTCACCACCACCACTTGCGCATCACCCAAGTTTTCAGCGGCATGACCCACCATCACCTGCATACCAATATCTCTTAAACGCTGCACATTTGGACTTTCCGCAATATCCGAGCCTTGTACCTTAAACCCTTGATTGAACAACACTTCCGCGATGCCACTCATGCCAATGCCACCAATGCCTGTGAAATGAATACATTGTACGCGTTTTTTCATGTGTTCACCTCCAACAAGGGTTGAAGCACGGCTACTTGCCGCGTATCCGCATTACGAATAGACACCGCTTTGCCTGCCTCACTCATGCCTTGTAAACGTTCTGGGTTAAACAATACCGCACCAATTTCACGTGTAAGTCTAGCCACATTACATGTTTTCTGCTTGATAATACCCGCAGCACCTGCGTCTTCCATACTTAGCGCATTATAAAATTGATGATTATCCGCAGCCCAAGACAACGGCACAAATAAACTTGGCATACCCACTGCCGCCGCCTCACATGTGGTCATCGCACCAGCTCTGGCAATCATCAAATCAGCTTGCGCGAACAAACTTGGCATATCATCGGAATAATGTTGTACATCCGCCTCAATGCCTGCTTGTTGATAAATAGTTAATACCGCTGGCACCCGACCATCGCCAGCACCCACCAAATGAATCACACGGAATGACTTGCCTTGTTTGGCAAGATTTTTACATGCCATGGGTACTGTTTCATTGAGGAACATCGCACCTTGCGAACCGCCCACAATCAACAAACATGGTGGTTCATGTGTTTGGTATTGCACACCTAACACATCTTGGCGAAGCACATTGCCCGTCACCACGGCTTTTTTGCCTGCTTGCGGCAATCGGGTTTGTGCAGAAGCAAAACCCAACATCATGGTTTTACAAAAACGATACAACACCCGATTCACCAAACCCGGAATAGCATTTTGCTCATAAAGCACCACGGGCACACCCGACAATACGGCTGCCACCACACCTGCAACACTGGCATAACCACCCACACCAACGAGAACAGTTGGTTTCTCTTTGCCCCATGATTGGCGGATTTGCATGACCGACTTGGGTAATTCCCAAAGCAATACCTTGATTTTTTGCATCAATCCAACGCCTTGCACCGCATGCATATCCAGCAACATCACCTGCTCACCGCGTTCAGGTAAAAGCGTTGCTTCCAAACCGCGTACTGCACCGATGAAGTTCACCTGCACACCGCTGATTTGACTGCGTACGGCATCAGCTAAAGCAAGAGCAGGCATCACATGACCACCTGTGCCGCCACCTGCAATACATAGAAGCGCACTCATACCGGCACCTCTTGGAAAGGTTTACGGTTGGCGCGATTCGCCCGTTTATTCACTTTTTTTGCACCTTGATGTCGTTGCACTGAAAAAATAAGCCCTGCCAACATTGAGCTGCCAATCAAAGCACTGCCACCATACGAGACAAATGGCATGGGCATGCCTTTGGTTGGGAAAATACCCATGGCTGCACCCAGATTAATCACAAATGCAGCGGCAAGTAAAAGTGTGCTGCCCAATGCTAACAACCGAGTGAAATCTGTGTCTGCATCACGTGCCACCTTAAACCCACGCCAAAGCAGAGTAGAAAATACGATAATCAAACTTAAAATACCAATCAGCCCAAGTTCTTCTCCGATAACCGCAGATATAAAGTCGGTAAAGCTTTCAGGAAGATAAAATAATTTTTGCACGCCTTGACCCAGACCCGCACCCGTGATACCACCCACGCCAAATGCAATTTGAGACTGCACCAGTTGATACCCAGAGCCAAATCTATCTGCCCATGGGTCAACAAAGGATGTCAACCGTGCCACCCGATACGGCGCTGCCATCACAATCACAGCAATCACAGGTATGGCAGCAACAAACAAACCCATCAAATGTCTAATCGGTACGCCACCAACAAACCACAAGGCAAAGCTCACCGCCATCAACAATGCTGAGTTACCAAAATCTGGTTGTGCTAGAAGCAAGGCAACCATAAAGAATAACATCAACAACATGGGCATCATGCCGTTTGCAAAGGAATTAAGCCGCTCTTGGAAATTGGATAAATAATAAGCGATATAAAGTACAAATGCGGGTTTAATCAGTTCAATGGGCTGAATCGTCATACCAAACAATGAAAACCATCGGGTTGCGCCATTGATATTACTACCCACAACCAGCACCACAATCAAAAGCACAAAACCTACCAACAACAACGGCATCGCCATGGCTTGCCACCATGATGGGTGCACATTGGACACTGCCCACATCACCAACAAACCCACAGGCATATAAAAACACCACCGCAGCAAAATATGCCAAGGCGAACCATAACGTACATCCGCCACTTCTAAGCTGGCACTACCCACCATAATCAGGCTAAACATCATCAATGCCAAAATACTCAACAGCATCCAAGCATCAAAAGGATTGCGCACATATTTAGTCATGTGCGCCTCCCAATTCACGGATATTTTGAATAAAATCAGC
>CAMZLX010000073.1 GCA_947311795.1 uncultured Zetaproteobacteria bacterium | reverse complement strand
TCCACACCACTGGGCACAACTTGCCACTGTTCTTTTGTGCCAATGCCCAATGCCAAATGGTCATCGCGTTCAGCTTGGGTTAAGGCAATCAACACATCTGTTTTTTTGGCTAAATACTGCTCTACTTTGAGGAATATTTTGGTTTTAAGCTCACCAAAATAACCATGAAAAATATGTCCGTGCGGCGTGTGTACCACCTTCACATCTTGCCCATCGGCTGCATACCTGCCCAATGCCCCTGCCTTGGATGTATGCGTATGCACAATATCAAAATCACTTAAACCCAATGCACGAATATCTTTGACCGCACGTTTATCATGCAGCCCCACTTCACGTTGCAAGTTGGCAAGCACTTGCACCTTGCCGCCCAAAGCTTCAAACACTTGCAAACCTTCATCCACTTTTGCCTGTTCTATATCTGTCATTTTTGAATCTTGGCTGGGGCCAAATACCAACAACACATCACAACCTGCTTCAGCCTGTTTGGTTGCCGTAATCAGCGTGTTCACCGCTGAACCGCCACCGTCCATGCGTGTAATCAAATGCAGTATTTTCATGCTCCACCCTCAGCCAAAGCTTCCACCATTTGCAACAATTTCTGGTCATGTTTCTGCCAATTGTATTGGCGAAATGCATCTTCTTGGGTGCGCACACGCTGGGCTTGACCCAAAGGGTTTTCTGTCATCCAAATCATTTTTTCTGCCAATGCCAAGGGTGACGCATTGTCCGCCAACTGATTATGAATAATGCTCGGCACAAGCTCTTTGTTGGCTGAAATCGGTGTCGCAAGCACTGGCGTTCCCCAAGCATTGGCTTCCAAAGTTACCAAACCAAAGCCTTCCAAACCGCGCGTGGGAAGCACAAATACATCGGATGCAAGCAAGCGTTTCTGCACATCTTCTTCTGGCAAATAACCCGTGAATGTCATCATATCCGCCACACCCAATTCATCCGCCATCATCTGCATGGATTCGCGCAAACCGCCATCACCCATGATGATAAATTTCACATCAGGATGCGTCACTTTCACAATCGCCGCAGCTTGAATCAGCAAATCCACACCTGTGCGCGGCACAAGATTTCGCAAGGTGGTCACCACCGGTGTTTCCCAGCCCAGTTCCGCACGTATTCCATCATATTGGCTGATATGCAGCCCTTGAAACTCATCTGCGGCAGCAGGGTTAATCACACACGCATCATCCGCAAGCCCAAAGAAATGGTGCATTCTATCTTGGGTAAACTTGCTCAAGCCCATCAATGTATCCGCACTTTTATACACCTTGGCTTCCAACTTTTTCATCGCTTTGATGGCAAGCTTGTGTTTGGCTGTCATATCCAAGGCATGGCGGGTTTCATATTCTTCAAAGGCAAAGGAAAAACACACCTGCAAACGTGGTAGCTTGCAGCCTGCGGCAAGCAATGCCCACATCACAAAGGGTTGTTCTGAAATCACCACATCAAAATCATCCTGATGATGTTTCCACCATTGTTTGGCAGCAGATTTCAATTCTTTTAAACCTTGGTAACCCTTATCCCCTGAAAATGGAAAACGAAATTCTTGAATACCAAATTGCGGCAGCTCAATACACACTTCCGCATCAGGTGTGGGTTGTCTGGTTAGCATGGTCACATCATACCCTGCATCCACCAAAGCACGCAGATGATGATACAACATCCGCTCTGCACCACCGTGAACTGCTTCCGCCGACACATCGGCAACCATTAATATACGTTTACTCATTGAATCACCTTATCCAAAGATTCAACCCCATAGTCAGCCTCATCTTCACGCGCCAACACATCATGCAGTGTGTTTTGTTTCGTAAAACCTCTGATCTTTTCTTTATATGCCATCGCTACAGCAGGATTCTCAATTTCAAGTTTGCGCTGTTTGCTCATAGCTAAATATTCTTCTTCTTGATCAATGCCTAAATATTTACGCCCAAGTAAGTTTGCCGCAATACCTGTGGTACTACTGCCTGCAAAAGGATCGAGAACCCACGCTCCTTTTTGCGTGGAAGCCAAGATAATCCGTGTTAATAACGCCAGCGGCTTTTGCGTTGGATGTTTGCCACAACTTTTTTCCCACTTGGCAATCGCAGAAAGCTTCCACACATCTTTCATCTGCTTGTCATCGTTCAATTCTTTCATCAAAGCATAGTTGAAATAATGAGGAACTTTTGCTTCTTTTCTTGCCCAAATAATTTGTTCCGTAGAATGGGTAAAGTAGCGGCATGAAAAATTTGGCGGTGGGTTGGTTTTTTCCCAAGTAATCACATTAAGAATCTTAAAGTCTAGTTCAGTGAGCAATTGCCCAATATTAAAAATATTATGGCTAGTACCACTGATCCAAATGGTTGCATTATCTTTCATTTTATCACGAGCAAGTGTTAACCATTCTCGATTAAATGCGTCCATAGCCTCAAAACCCGATGATTTATCCCACTTGCCCTTGTTTACGCTACTAATTTTACCATTTTTGATGGTTAAACCATCATTAGATAAAAAATAAGGTGGATCGGCAAAAATCATATCAAATTCAAACCTAAATTTTGGCAGTATATCTAATGAATCTGCATCTAATAAGGTATATGCTTTATCTAACGACTTGAAGTAACTTTTAATCATTCAAAGAGTGAATCGTAAAGCGTGCTGACTTGATTAACTGAATGCTGTTGTAATCAAATTCATCCGTAAATCCGTACTGCCAGATAAAAAACTCATCCCCCCGCTTCTCAAAAAACAAGAGAAATACATCTTTATCTGTATAGGTTTTCCATTGTTTGTATGGATAAAACAACTGCCTAATAATGGTGTCTTTCGTTTTACTATTTTTGGCTTCAATGAGAACGATTTTATCTTTCCCTTCATAACCTGCATCAACTTCTGTCTGCACACTTCCTGTATCAATACGGTGTTTATCCACAAAAAAATGAAACTCTGGCGTGTATTTTCGCCCTCTAATCGTCAAAACAAGTGAATCATCCTGCATAAATGTTCGGATCAAACTGGAAGCATAGGCAAAGTCCAAATGTTGCATTTCAGAATCACCAACTGATGCACTATCCAGCTTAAACCCTAACTTTGATTCATATACTTGAATATCCTCAGAAATATCTGGAATATCAATATAGCCTTCCCCTTGAACAATTTTATAAAAACCATTCTTCACTGGAAGCAAAAACAAATCATTTTGAATAAAAACGGCGGGGCGTTCACGTCTAGAGTCCTGTTTACACAACAAGCGAACCTCTTTTTCCGCCGTTTTTCTGAAGCCTTGGCAAGCTTGTTTAATTTGTGCCGCAGATATATCAAAAGGTGACTTAGAAAAGTCGTGTTTATGTATAGCGTAATCATCAAAAATCTTAGCCCATGACACATCACTTGCCATATTTTATCTCCCTATGCTGCACAGTTGGTAATCAACAATTCATATATACTGCCGCGTTTTGCTGAGTTGGAGTTAATAGCGCGCTTGGCAAGCACACGATTAATGGCATAGTCACTATATAAGTCATCAAAAAAAAAGTTGTTATGTTCTTGCTGTTTCACATCAGAGTTACTTAAAATCCATGTATGCCCTTGTTCGCCAATGGTATCGCAAAATTCTTTCAAACGTGTTTGCTCTGCATCATTAAACTCGCCCTTAGCATAAGCATTGAAGCTGGATGATGCGCTCAACGGTTTGTATGGTGGATCCAAATAAAAACAAGTGTCATCTTCAGCATATTTAAGTGTTTGCTCAAAGTCACCTTGAAGAATGGTAACGCGCTGCAACGCTTCATTTACTTTTCTTAGATTGTCAGCGTCACAAATCATTGGGGTTTTATAGCTACCGATAGGTACATTATAGCCACCGCTTTTATTGACGCGATACAAGCCGTTGAAACAAGTACGATTAAGGAAGATAAACAAAGCAGCTTGGGTTAAGCTAGACTCTTCTTTGGTATTAAATGCTGCGCGTTTGGTATAATAGTATGTTTTTTTAGCTTCTTTATCGTCGGTAAGTGCATAGTATTCAGTTTGCCAAAGTGTGAGCCTATCAATCAAACCTTCAACATCATGGCGAATAGTGTGATATGTAGTGATCAAATCTTCATTGATGTCATTGATGATACACTGTTGGACATTAGGATAATGATTCAAAACCCAAAACAATACTGCGCCACTACCTACAAAAGGCTCAATAAATGTAAACTTATCTTGTTTTGAAAAAGGAAAAGTCGCAGCAATATCATCGAGCAGCTGCGTCTTACCACCCGCCCACTTCAAGAATGGTTTTACTTTTTTATTTGACCCCATACGCATAGGCTAAACCTTATACATTCTCGTCAAAACTGCCACCCATGCTGCTGCATCCATCGGTTCATCAGCAACAACCCCCACAACATATCCGATTTATCTTCGCCTTGCTGGTGTCTGTCCCATTGCTCTTGCACGAATGACTGACGCACAAGCCCACCCAGTGGTTTATCGGCAATCATAGCCTGAATATCATCCTTAAAATCTGCGCGCATCCAATGTTTGATGGGCGCCATAAAGCCTTGTTTGGGTCGATAAACCATCTCTCTCGGCAAATAATCGCAAGTGATGTCTTTGAGCAACACTTTAAGCTTTTCTTGCCACGGCAACCCTTCAACCTTCCAGCTTTCATCTAAAGTTGCCATGAATGAAAACAAACCTGCATCCAAAAGCGGCGCTCTAAGCTCCAAACCATTCGCCATGCTCATGCGGTCACCCACGGCTAATAAATCATCACCCACATAATGAATCACATCGTGAATCATTGCCCCATTCACTGCACCATATTGCTGCATCAATCCTTGCAAACCGCCTGCAAGTTGGGATGCGTTTTTCCACGCATGGTCAGGCTGATTCAATTGCATACCATGAAGCATATCCGACCACGCCGCATTCGTGGTGGAAGTCCACTTTTGATAGGCGACATCGGGCGCATCGTTTAACCCTTGCAAGAATCGGCGCAAACGCCCTCGTAAATTACGGCTGGAATGACTATCACCTAAGCTTTCGAGTAATTTAAGCGCAATGCCTCTGGCGGGTAAACCTTGAAGTTTGTCATGCCATTTAAGACCCAAATAGCGTGGGTAACCACCAAACAACTCATCACCACCCACACCCGACAATGCCACATCCACATGCGATTTCGCAGCTTTGCTAATCAAATAGGTGGGTAATGCTGCTGAGTTGGTGACTGGCATATCAAAAGCCGTTGCCAAATCATCCAAAGCTTGGTGTGCGCTGGCATCCACCTCTAAAGTGGTGTGCTGTGTACCTAAGTGACCCGCAACTTCGGCGGCAAAACCACTCTCGTCATAATCTTTGGGCGCACCTGTGAACTTCACGCAAAAGCTATGCACATCTTGCCCAGCATCCTGCTTCAACACTGCCGCAATCAAGGATGAATCCACCCCGCCCGATAAAAACACACCCAGCGGTTTATCCGACACCGTTTTCGCCGTGACGGACTGAATCAACATGGCTTTCACTTCGGGTTTGATTTCATCGGCAGTCAAATCAAGCGGTTGATCTGGCTCTGGCAAGAAGAAATAGCGGCGGATTTGCATGGGTTGCCCAGCTTTGGCAATGGCATAACAACCTGCGGGAAGTTGCGAGACTTCTTCATACATGGTCTGCGGTGCTTCCGCCCGCATTCGTGTTAAAATCTGATAGACGCTGTTAATATTGGGCGTGAGCGACCATTTTCCCTTCTCAAAGGCATTTTGCGAAGAGGCAAAACCAATGCGCCCATCTTGTTCGCAGACAAACAACGGCTTTTCACCAAACACATCCCGCGCCACCAAACATAGCTGCTCGCGTTTATCCCAAATCACAATGGAAAACATACCTTCAAGCAAATTAAACAGACCCAAACCAAAGCGGCGGTATAAATGCGGGATGACTTCTGTATCTGAGTCGGAATTAAAGCGCACACCATCAGCTTCAAGCTTGGTTCTTAAATCTTGGTAGTTATAAATGCAGCCGTTGAACACCACCACCACATCATCGACTTCCATGGGTTGCAAGCCCCGTTCATCAGGGCCGATAATGGCAAGCCGATGATGAATCGCTGAAAATTCGGGCGACATAAACTCGCCTTGCCCATCAGGACCACGCGCCGACACAGCCGTTGCCATGCCTTTGAGTTCCACAGCATCTGTTTTGCCTAATATGCTCACAAAGCCACACATCAGCGCTGCACCAAAGCTTCAATATCTTGAATATGCGCTGCCCAACCTTGTTTGCCTTGATGCTGCTTTGCCCAATCAAGCGCTTGGCTGACTTGCTGCTCATCGCGTTGGAAGTTGCGCAAGGTATATTGCCAAGTCCGCCAATCATGCGGCGCACAAAAGGTCGCAAAACCGCCTGTGGTTTCTCTAAGCACGGGAATATCCGAAACAATCGCAGGTGTGGCGCAAGCAAAGGCTTCCAAAGGCGGGTAACCATAACCTTCTGCGGTGGATGGTTGCAGCAATGCCGCGCATTGGCGATACAACTTCAATAGAGCCACATCATCCACATCTTGCAAAAATGCAACCTGTTGCTTTGCCCACGGAAATATGGCGCACAATTCATCGGCTACACTTTGCCGAATACCCACGCATTGCAGTTGAATAGCCGTGTCTTCAATGGCTTGCAAAAGTACCCTCACATTTTTATGCGGCAGCCCATTGCCAACAAAC
>CAMZLX010000072.1 GCA_947311795.1 uncultured Zetaproteobacteria bacterium | reverse complement strand
GTCCAGCCCCAACCGCGTTGTTTTTCAACAAAGGCTGCTGCTTGTTCTTCGCAGTAACCTGCTAGATTTTGCGCGTTCCATGGTGTTTCTACTGCGCCATCTTTGGTGTATACCACCTTACAAGGTACAGCTTGTCCTTCAACCTCATACACTACGCTGATAATACGTTCCTTATCACCATGTTTGCATATATAGGTTTCGCTTGCGAATGCATTGGATGCTAAAAAAGCTGTAGCACATGCTGTTGCTAATATTGTTTTTTTCATTGAAATCATATTGCCTCCGTTCCTCTTTAGGATGGGTGAATAATAGTATTGCACGGAAGATGTATCAGTGTTGAGTATCACAGGGTAAGGTTTAGCGTATAAAGGCAACCAAAACACATGAAAATATTTTGGCTTACATCCCTAGCATTGATTGCATTTGCAGCCAATTCCGTGTTGTGCCGTTTGGCATTGGGTTCTGGATTGATTGATGCCGCAAGTTTTACCTCCATCCGCCTTTTATCAGGCGCACTGATGCTTTATGTGTTGGTGAGGTGGCAATCAATATCAACCATGCAACGGCAACAGAAAGGCAGTTAGCTCGCAGGTTTGATGCTGTTTATTTATGCGCTGACCTTCTCTTATGCCTATATTTCACTGGATACAGGTGTGGGCGCAATGATTTTATTTGGTACGATTCAAGTAACTATGATTGGTTTTGCGTTGTGGCAGGGCGACAAACTCAAACCTATGGTCTTGCTTGGGTTGAGCATTGCTATTGCTGGCTTTGTTTATCTTATGCTTCCCGGCGCAAGCGCACCGTCATGGTCGGGTTTTATGCTCATGGTGGTTTCAGGTTTGGCTTGGAGCGTTTATACCCTCAAAGGATATGGCTCAACATTTCCGTTGGCAGACACCGCATTTAATTTTATACGCACCATACCTTTGGTTTTGCTTGTGTTGGTTTTCACATGGCAAGACGCGGTTTGGGATATGTCTGGTGTGTTGCTTGCGGTGCTCTCAGGCGCAATTGCATCCGGCTTGGGATACACGCTTTGGTATATGGCGCTCAAAGGTTTAAGCACCATGCAAACGGCGGTATTACAATTGCTTGTGCCTGTGATTGCAGCGTTTGGTGGCGTGATGTTTGTATCGGAAACATTAACCAAGCGTCTTATGATTGCCGCCGCACTGATTTTGGGTGGTACACTGCTGTTGGTGCTGCAACGCGACAAGTAAGTAGAAAAAAAGTAGGCAAATCAATGCCTACTTTGTTTTATTTGGTTAGTGCCATAAAGATTTTCGGTAATTTCTCGGGCAACTTATCCACGTTATCAATCACCGTGTATTGTTTACCAAAAATATCTTGAACATATTCATCAGCTTTGGGGTCTAGGTTGATGCAATAGCTATAAATACCTTGGGCTGCCAATTCTTTCACCGCTTGATGGGTGTCATGAATCAAAAGTTGGTCATCTTCCACATCAATATCAGCGGGCTCACCATCGGTAAGCACAAGCATCAATTTTTTATCTGCTTTTTGTGCTTCCAAATAATGCGCGGCATGGCGCATAGCAGCACCCATTCGCGTGGAATACTTGGCTTCCATGGCTGCCAAACGTGACTTCACTTCATTATCAAAATGTTCACTAAACCCTTTGATATGCGAGTAGCGCACATCATGACGGGTGTTGGAATTGAAGCCACCAATGGCAAACTTGTCACCCAACTGTTCAATCGTCCATGCAAGTAAAGTCACAGCTTCTTGCGACAATTCCAGAATGGTTTGGCTGCTACCTTTGGCTTTTTCATTCAATGATTGCGATAAATCCAAGACCAACATCACAGCAATATCACGCCCATCATTTTTATGGCTCATATTGATACGCATATCAGGTTGCGAACCGCTTTTGAGGTCAATCAATGAGCGAATCGCCACATCCAAATCAAGCTCTGAACCTTCTTCTTGATAACGAATGCGCACTTTTTGTTGGGGTTTCAACGCATCAAGTATGGCTTTAAGACGTTTGGCAAGTGCGCTATGTTTATCAAGGATATTATCAATGACATTCACATTACCCGCAGGATGAATCGCTTCATACACACTCACCCAATCCGGGCGATAATGTTGCGAATTATAATCCCATTCATGGTAGTGGCGAGGCGGAAGCGCATTGACTTCATCATCTTGCCGCTGTTCTTCAAGGTGTTCAAATTGTGTTTCTTCATCATCACCTTGCTCAATATAAATCCATAGATGACGGTTATCATCACGGTAATCGACTTCGGTGTTTTCAAAATAAATCTTGGGTGACAAATCAGTTTGGCGGCGGGTGCGCGCAGTGAAGCTCAAGGCAAGGCTTGCCATATTGTCACTACTGGACACACCATCTTTTTCCATTTCAATGAAGAAACGTTTCACAGATTCTCGAATATCATCGTGTTTTACTTCAAAATCAGGGTCAAGAATAGCGCGAGACAACAAAGCTAGCCTTAGACGCACCATAGATTCACCTTCAATCTCTAAATCATCTTCGTTAGGAATGGGGTGTAGTGAAAGGAAAAGCTTGCGTAAACCTGGGAATTCTTTGATTGCCAAATATTCAACACGCGAATCTTCAAATGTTTCCACCGCAACCCGTTGAAATGGGCTCCAGTTATCCACAATCATTTGATTGCTCCAACGGCGATGTGCTGCCATGTGAGCAAGGGTCGCGCGATAGCGGTCTATGCCCGACACACCATCTTTATCATCATACACATCGGGTAAACGAATACCCAATTTATCATAATAGGGCATGGGTTTACGCAACTCATCAAATGCTGATGAGTAGGGCACAAGATAATCGTGGTCTTGCCATAGTCCGCGCAAATAAAGGTCAAGCTGACGTTCATGGTCAATCATCAATGTACCATGACGTTCGCGCTGCATCACAGCGACTGCGTCGGGTGATTGAAGGCAGAAATAATCTTTCTGACGCTCGGGATGATTGTTATAATATTTTACACCGTAATCCACCCAGTTTTTAAAACCTTCAAGGCTAAGTGCGCGAAGTAAACGTGGCGCTTGTTCTAGCAGCAATGGTAAACCAGGGCTTGGGAATGTTTTATGATGCCCATGCACAGATGCAGTGGTTTTATCCAGCATATTTTTGAGAATATCAATGTAATGATGCAGTTGTTCATAGCTATGTAGGCTGCGTGTCACTGCGGCTAAGGATTGCAAAAAGGGAATCATCGCTTTGAAGTTGGTATTGGTGGACAAAAACAAACAAAAATCTTTGATGTCATCCAAGATGGGTTCGCCCACAATGGATGCAACCGTTGGCGCTTCTTCCAAATAGATGAGAAGCGGCTCAACACCACGCCCCATTTTGCCGATAAAACGGGCGTTTTCGATATAGGTATCCACACCTTCAGGGGATAATAAAGCCTTGGCTTCTCTGATGCATTCATCAAAGACAGCATCAGCTTCTGGAAAGCGGCAGTTTAGCGTTTCCCAGTAGGCGAGGTATTCTGCGGAACGTTCCGCAATTTCTATGACTTCAGACATGATGAGCCTTTATGCGAAAATTGTTTCGATAGCGTGATCCAAGGTGACACGAATGTCAGCATCATCCGTAATCGGACGCACCAAAGCCATGCGGCAAGCAGCTTTAGGCTCAATACCACCTTTAATCAAGGTTGCAGCATAAGTCAGCAGTCGGGTTGAAATACCTTCATCCAAACCATGACCCTTAAGATTACGTGCGGCAGCACCAATTTTTACCAGTTTGCTGGCTAATTCATGATCAATACCAGTTTCTTTTTCAACAATGGCAGTTTCAACAGCTTCTGATGGATAATCAAATTCAAAACCTGTGAAACGTTGTTTGGTCGATTGTTTCAAATCTTTCATCAAGGATTGATAACCTGGGTTATATGAAATCACCAATTGGAAATCTTCATGCGCATCAAGTAACTCGCCTTTTTTATCCAAAGGCAAAGTGCGTCTATGGTCTGTAAGCGGATGAATGACGACGGTTGTATCTTGGCGAGCCTCAACGATTTCATCCAAATAACAAATCGCGCCAATGCGGGCGGCAACGGTGAGTGGACCATCCAACCATCGTGTACCGTTGGCATCCAAGAGATAACGCCCGACCAAATCCGATGCAGTCATATCTTCATTACATGCCACTGTAATCAATGGTTTGCCAAGTTTCCAAGCCATGTATTCAATAAAGCGTGATTTACCACAGCCTGTTGGTCCTTTGACCATGACAGGAAGGCGGGCAGCATAAGCTGCTTCATAAAGCTCAATTTCATCACCTTGAGCTTGGTAAAAGGGTTCTTCTTTAATCGTGTATTGTGCTTCGTTGCTCATAGCTAACCTCGTCTTGTTAAAATTGTCGTTCCAAATATCAATGAAGCCCAATTATAGGCTATTAAAATAAAAATACATGCTTATAATTCTTATGGATTATATCAGTTTTTTTGATAAGTGGACGAGAAGTATATGACATGCTTCAATATCCAGCTATGAAAACAGGCATAACATTGGAAAGTTCTTGGGAGAGACACCTAAGCCACGCTATTCATTCACCTAATATGCAAACATTGATGCAGTTCCTTGATGATGAAATTCGCGCGGGTAAGCTGATTTACCCGCAGCCTTACCAGTATTTTGCAGCACTGAATTTAACCCCGTTTGATAAGGTGAGTGTTGTGATTCTTGGGCAAGACCCTTATCACGGCGAAGGGCAAGCGCATGGTTTATGTTTTTCTGTTCCTCCTGAACAAAGGCTTCCGCCTTCATTGCGTAATATTTACAAAGAAATTGAGCAGGATGAAGGTGCGTTGATGCCGCAGCACGGTTGCCTTGTCAGTTGGGCAAAGCAGGGCGTATTGCTGCTAAACAGCGTACTTACGGTGGAAAAAGGGAAAGCAGCATCGCACCAAAAAAAAGGCTGGGAGCAATTTACAGATGCGATTATCGCAACATTGAATGATGAGAAAGAACATTTGGTGTTTATACTGTGGGGTGCATATGCGCAAAAGAAAGGTGCGTTGATTGATAGAAATAAACATCTGGTGATTGAGGGTTTGCATCCATCACCCTTATCAGCACACAGAGGTTTTTTTGGGCAGCATTATTTTTCAAGAACCAATACTTATTTGAAAAAATATGGAAAGACACCCGTGGATTGGTCTTTACCCAATCAAGCGCAGGCGTTTGAAGTTTATCAAGCTGCTGAACAACACAATCAGAATATATACACAACAGCATCATAAAAAAAGGCACCCACTTGCGTGGATGCCTCTCTTAAAGTGTGATTTTATAAAAATCAGTGCTTATTTATGGGCACCGATTTTTTCACGCCAGTCATCGCCGTATACTGCATCGGCATCACCTGGGAATGAATCAAATGCGCGTGCAAACTCATTGTGTGTTTTCGCGTATTCGATTGGGTCAGTTCCAGATTTCCAGCAATCGTATGCTTGGCTCAAAGATTTTGCGCCAGCAGCTGGGCTATCGATGTGACCATAAGCGCCACCACCACAAGTGTTAATCACGTTACCATGACCCAAGTTCTCGAAGAAACCTGGAAGACGTAATGCATTCATACCACCAGAGATAATCGCCACTGTTGGTTTCATGCCATGCCATTTTTGGTTGAAGTAATGACCCATGCACTCATCACGCTCAAGCATATATGCAAGAACAGTTTCGTTTGCATGACCTTCCATTTTTCCATAACCCATGGTTCCTGTGTGAATACCAGAAGCGCCAATCATGCGTGCAAACTTCATGAATACTAATGGATCCATACCCATTGGTGTTTTGTATGAAGTTACAGCACCATGACCTGCACGGTGATAATGCAAGAATGTGTCTGGGAATTCGCGGCGACAAGTGGTCACACCGTGAGGACCCGTTACAAAACCATCCACCAAGAAAGCAACATGGTTGCGCGCACCAATTTTGTCGAATTCGTCAAGAATGTAGTTACCACGCGCAATCATTTCTTTGTAGCAATCAGCAGTGATGTTGGCAGAGAAAAGTTTGGCTTCACCTGTTTCTTGTTGTGCTCTGTCCATAGCATCCACAACTTTAGGAATCACATCCTTCATTGGGCAGAATGTTTGGTTACCTTGAGGCTCATCATTTTTAATGAAATCGCCACCCAACCAGAATTGGTATGCAGCTTTTGCAAATGGCTCAGGGCGAAGGCCCAATTTTGGTTTAATGATGGTTCCCGCGATATAACCGCCATCCACTTCAGGACGACCCAATACTTTCCATAAGTCAGAGATGCCGACGTTAGGACCATCAAATTTGTCCAACATTGCTTTTGGAACCATGAAGTCTAACAAACGAAGACCAAGATGGTCGCCCATGCCTTGGTTGTTACCAAGAATCAAAGACCACATTTGAGACAACATGTAGTTGCCATCAGTGATGTTGATGTCGAACAATTCAATTGGGTATGCCGCTTTGAAAAGACCAAAGCCATCTTCAAATGCAGTTTCATCAATTTCATATACCATACAATCCACACCACGTGTGAAATCATCAGTCGTTGATACTTCAACGTTGGTGCCTGTAGAAGATTCAGCTGCAATATGCGCTGCAACTTCCAAGAAGCCATAGCCAGGTGCTGTTTTTAATTTGTATGCAGTAAGAAAGTGCTTACCGCCTGCGATCAAGTCTTCTTCTTTAAGACTTAGGTCTGCGTAACGATTCGATTGATCCATTATAGAGATCCTCCAAAATTTATTTTCGGAAGAAATTCCCCTCCGACTGATGCGAATTGTACACTGCAGATGTATCATGTACAATTAAAGCTAATGATGACTTGCATAAGTTTTTCTTATACCATTCGCGTATGGCATTTACATTCAAACAATTAAAAATATTTTCGGCGGTTGCCGAGCATCAAAGTTATACCGTTGCTTCACAGGTGTTATTTCTTACCCAACCTGCGGTATCCATGCAAATTAAGCAGCTTGAGGAATTTGTGGGTATGCCCTTGTTTGAGCGGGTGGGGAAACGGGTGGCTTTAACTGAAGCAGGGCGTGAGTTATTGACGTATGCTGAAACCATAGCCCAACAAATGGATGAGGCAAAATTGATGTTGGATGAGCTTAAAGGTGTGGAGCGGGGACGCTTACATTTAACCATGGCATCCACTGCAAACTACTTTGCACCGCAATTGATTGCAGCATTTAAACATCAGTTTCCACGTGCTGAAATTATTTTGGATGTAACCAACCGCTCAGGGCTTGTGGATGCAGTGGAGCATAATCATACAGATATGGCGATTATGGGTAAGCCGCCTTCAGGGCATCACCTCAAAGGTATTCCATTTATGGATAACCCTTTGGTGGTGATTGCAGCACCCACACATCCTTTGGTGCATCAACAACCTATTTTATTGCAAGACTTGGCGGATGAGCCGTTTATTGTGCGTGAAGCTGCATCAGGCACGCGTATGGCAACAGAACGCTTTTTTGACCAGCATGGATTAGAATTGATTGCAGGTATGGAGATGAATCGTTCCGAAGCGATTAAACAAGCGGTGATGGCAGAGCTTGGTTTGGGTATTGTGTCTTTGCATACGATTGAAATGGAATTAGCTTTGAAGAGGCTTGTTGTTTTGGAAGTGGAAGATTTTCCGATTAAGCGGCAGTGGCATATTGTGTACCGTGAAGGAAAACGGTTTGCAGCCATTCCAGAAGCGTTCAAAGCTTTTGTGCTGGAGCAAGCTGAGGAAGTATTAACCCCGCTGAACAATTAAATGTCTTGCGTGTACAATGCATTCATACGCTGAATGAGTTGCGGCAAAATGTTCATGCGCCCATGTTTTAAATGAAAGCGCAAACGCGGATATGTTGCATAACGCGGGTCATCATTCTCTGGCCAGTTGAAGACTTGTTCGATTTCACCCTTGTGCAATACGTTGGAAAATTCGGCATTCAGTCTGGCTAAAGCGGCGTCTGATAAAGCATTGTTTAAACGAAGCAACACAGATTGACCAACATAGCGAAAGCTGTGGTAATTGACGTAGTATTGTTCAATATATTTAACAGCCGCATCGGCATTGTCGGTATGGTAAATCAAACCCAAATCATCAGGGCTAATCATGCCATCATCCAAAAGCCTGCGTACCCATGATTTTAAGAAAGGTCCCCAAAAGTCGTCGCCTGGTGCTTCAAGCATAATCACAGGAATAGGTGGGTTGCGCCCTGTTTGCAGCAAGGTTAAAAGTTCAAAACCTTCATCGAATGTGCCAAACCCGCCGGGGGTAAGAATCACTGCATCACTTTCTTTGAGGAAGAAAAATTTTCGGGTGAAGAAATATTTGCATTCAAAACTTCGTGGTGATTGATGCACGACTGGGTTTAGCTGTTGCTCCATGGGTAAGTTAATGCCAATGCCAAAAGATACATCGCGTCCTGCACCCTCATTGGCGGCTTGCATCATGCCAGGCCCACCACCTGTAATGACCATAAAACCTGCATCTTTAAGCGCTTTGCCACAAGCTTTGGCTTGCTGGTATTGGGCGTGGCTTTCTTTGGTCCGCGCTGAGCCAAACACGCTGACTTTTCGCCATGCTTGGTAGGGTTTAAACACTTCCAAACCTTTGCGCATTTCTGCCAGCACACGACTCATCATTTTATAATCATGCTCAGGCACATCGCTATCAATTAAAGCTTGGGTCTCATCCAAGAGGGCTTGTTTGTAAGGCGAAAGTTTGCTTTTGATGTTGCTCATTGGGGTGCCTGAATGATAATATCAATACGGCGATTCATAGCACGTCCTTTTTTATACATATTGGTGGCGATGGGTTTTACCTCACCATAACCCAAGGCTTTAATGCGTTCGGCATCCAAGCCTGCAGCGACAAGAAACTCTAACACGGCTTCAGCGCGCGCAAGCGATAGTTTACGATTCACTTTGGCATCACCAGAGCTGTCCGTATGCCCTTCAATAGTGATGTTGCGTTCGGGGTATAAATCCAAAGCCTCTTTAATGCGACCCAAGAAATCAAAATAAGCACCATCCACTTTGCTGCTGCTGGAGCCAAACTTGATTTTTTTAGCACGAATCATGAGTGAGCCATCGAGGTTAGAGATGATTTCTGCTTCATCTTTTTTAAACAGGTCACGAATCTTTTGTTGCCGCTTTTTCTCAAAGGTTTCACGCTCAAGTTTGCTATTAAACGAAGCTTTGATGTTGGCAACCTTAGCTTGAAAACCTTGTTGGTCTTTTAAGCGTTGTTCATGCAACTTCTGCTCAAGTTTTTCTTGAAATTGTTCATCCATATTTGCCAAATCATCGGCACGCGCTTGACGTTCTTGGTCTAAATCATGTTGTAGTTTTTGCACATGAGTCAAAAGGTCAGCACCTGATATATCAACTTCCACATTCTCATAATCCAAAGGCAGCTTCATGGCTTTGGCAAGGTTAAGGCGGTCCTGCCGTGCATCCAAATAAAGTTTTTCATAGCTTGCTTGTGAACGTTTCCAGTCTTTCACCTTGATGGCTATTTTTTGCGAATAAACAGCCATTTCAAGGGCGTATCCTATATGTTCAGGGCGAGATATACCTTCGCGTTTTTCTTGAGGTTGTGCTATATCTTCGGCATAGCTTTCAAGCTGCTCAAAAGCTTGTTCAGCTTTATCATAAGTTCGTGGCGCATAATCATCTGCATTCATGCTGCGAGCATGAGACAATGCTCGTTCTGTTTGTTCAATCAAACCAGGCATGGCGGCATCTATGGTTTTATTAAAAAAGATGGTTGCCTTCTTTGCAGCTTGCCGCGCTTGGTTGAGTTTGCCTTTTTCCGTGGTGGAAATGGCGGTGTTCATGTGTGACTGTGCATCATTGAATAAGGCTTGCACATTAGGCTCTGGCAAACTTTGCGGGTTATGATGATACACCAATGCTTTTTTAGCTTGTTTCTCTAATGTTAAAAGCTCAGGGAATGTGTGCTGAAAGGATAAAGCATTGTTTTTAGCATCTTCAAGCGTGGTTAATGTTTTATCAATAGCCCGTTGTAAATTTTCAGATTGTTCCTGCTTTTCTGCGAAACCACCTTGCTCTTCAAAAGCCAACAGGGATGCACCTTGAAATGCTTTGACACGTTGCATGGATGCAGGTGCAAACCGGGCTTGCCCACTTTGTTCAAAGGCTAAGACTTGCTGATTCATTTCTTCATAGCTTGCCGCATGTGCTGTCAGCGCAAAGAAGAAGAGTGTAATGGTGGTGAGTAGTTTAAGCATGGTTACCCCAAGTTTAGCATGTTATTGAGTGAGACCAACGCCATGTTTTGTTGCGACGCAGGTACTGCAACTTGATGGTATTGTTTATCGCCTAAAATTTCTTGCATCGCCCAGCATAGGTGAGGTGGGTCGGTGCGAAACATGGTGGAGCACATGCTTACGGTGGGTGATAAAAACCAAATGTCATGTTCAGGATGGTTGATACGCAAGCGGTTGACCAAATTAAGCTCTGTGGCAACGGCAAACTTGCTGCCTGCGGGAGCTGCGGCGACATGTTTGATAATCATTTCTGTTGAACCCACAAAATCAGATGTTTCGCAGACTTCGCGTGAGCATTCAGGGTGCGCTAGAATCTGAATATCGGGATGATTGTTGCGCATGGTGGTTGCATGTTCGGGTTTGAATAATTGATGCACTGAACAAAAACCTTTCCATAAAATAAGTTTAGCGCGTTTGATGCCCGCTTCACTATTGCCACCCATAGGTTTAAATGGGTCCCAAATAATCATATCTTCATCGGTGATGCCCATGGTCAAGGCGGTGTTTTCGCCCAAATGTTGGTCGGGAAAGAATAAAATCTTTTCGCGTTTATCCCATGCCCATGTTAATACACGTTTGGCGTTGCCAGAAGTGCAAACAATGCCGTCATGTTCGCCGCAAAAAGCTTTGAGGGCTGCGGTGGAGTTGATATATGTTACAGGGGTGACTTCTTCATCTGCGTTAATGACTTGGGATAATTCAGCCCAGCAGCGACTAACTTGTTCATCATTTGCCATGTCAGCCATGGAGCAGCCAGCGGCAGGGTCTGGAAGAATCACAGTTTGTGCATCGGAAGTTAACACATCTGCCATTTCCGCCATAAAATGAACGCCACAAAATATAATATAAGGCGCTTTGGTTTTGGCTGCTTCTTGGGCAAGTTTGAGAGAGTCGCCAGTGATGTCGGCAAAACCAATCACTTCCTCACGTTGGTAGTGATGCCCAAGAATAAGCAAATCATCGTCCAGTTGTGTGCGTAAATCATGGATGCGCGCAATGACTTCATCTTCGGGTAAATCATAGAGTTCCTGAAGGGATAAGTTCATGTCTTGTTTGGGTCTTGGGATACAAATATCAGCAGTCATAGGGGTGATACTGAAAAACAGATGAAGCATGTCAAACATTTGCATAGGTTTGGCGCATGAAAGCTGCACCCAACTCACGATTTCCGCACCCCAACCAAGCCAATGAAGAGGGTTTGTTGGCGATGGGTGGCGACCTCAACCCTGAAACATTATTGGATGCCTACAGTCACGGCATATTCCCTTGGTATGCAGAGGGAGAGCCACTTTTATGGTGGTCGCCTCATCCTCGAACCGTTCTTTTCCCAGAGAAATTTCATCGCTCCTCACGTTTGAAACGAAGATTAAAACAACTGCGTTATCATGCGTATCGCGATAAAGATTTTGAAGCGGTGATTTCAGCTTGTGCTGCCCCAAGGCGAGAAAAAGATGGGACTTTGGGTGGCACATGGATTTTACCTGAGATGATGGAAGCCTATTCGCGCTTGTTTGTCTTGGGTTATGCACATTCATTTGAAGTCTATGATGAAGATGAATTGATTGGCGGGCTTTATGGTGTGCGTCTGAATCATGTGTTTTATGCGGAATCCATGTTTAGCCAACAACGCGATGGCTCAAAAATGGCAATGTCGTATCTTTGTGATTGGGCGGTGGATGGAGGTATTAAGCTGATTGATTGCCAAATGCCCACCGACCATCTTTTAAGCTTAGGTGCGGAGAATGTGAGCAGGGATGAATTTCTCCAGCTGATACAAACAGACACATGAGTAAATAATAACTGATTAAGACGCATAAATGTAGT
>CAMZLX010000071.1 GCA_947311795.1 uncultured Zetaproteobacteria bacterium | reverse complement strand
TGCAATACCAAACTGCAACACCATCTTCCAGCGTCCTGATAATCCGTCTGGGTTTTGATGTTTAATTTTAAGATGGTCATCTAGCCAACCAATCACGCCATAACCCAAGGTCACCATCAATGCCAACCAAATAAACATATTGCTCAAATCTGCCCACAGCAATGTGGTCAATGTAAGCGTTGAAAGAATCAATATGCCACCCATGGTTGGCGTGCCTTGTTTTGAAAAATGACTTTCAGGGCCGTCATCACGAATCGGTTGCCCTTTGCCTTGGCTCGCTTTGAGCTTGCGAATAAATAATGGTCCAAACATCCAACTCAATACCAACGCCGTAATCAATGCATACGCCGCACGGAAGGTGATATATTGAAAAATATTAAGGAATGAATACTGGTCAGCCAGTGGGTATAAGAAATTATATAACATACTGACCCCGTTGTTTTAAAGCATCACTGATGCGAAATAAACCCGTGCCATGCGAGCCTTTCACCAAGACCGTACTTGATTTGGGAGGGAAATCTTTGGATACAAGCCATGCTTGTAATACTTCAACATCCTTGAATACACGAATCACGCGATGGGGATGTTTGGTTTGCAAACCTGCCATCAATGAACCAACAGTAAGCACTTCATCAATATCGTGTAACTCAAGTTGATGATGAAGCTCTACCGCATCTTTACCCAACTCCAACATATCACCAATAATGGCGACCCTATACCCATCCAAGGCTGCCAATGTATCCAGTGCTGCCTGCATGGATGTTGGGTTTGCATTGTAGGCATCATCAATGAGCGTAAATGCTGGCAAATGATGAATCGCCATGCGTCCTTCCAC
Organism: uncultured Zetaproteobacteria bacterium; assembly: GCA_947311795.1. Taxonomy (GTDB): domain Bacteria; phylum Pseudomonadota; class Zetaproteobacteria; order Mariprofundales; family Mariprofundaceae; genus Ghiorsea. The sequence continues at coordinate 3,046 of CAMZLX010000071.1, read as the reverse complement.
AGGCTGCCAATCTTCAAGTGCCGCAGCCACTGCTGCAAATGACCAAGTTTGTTGCAATTGTTTGCCCAACTGTAATATCACCGTAGCTGCAAGCGCGAAATCTTCTGCCCAATGTTTGGCAGGAAGCGATAACGCAAATGATGCTGATTCATCAGCAAACGAAAGCGTCAAATCCCGACCTTCAAGCTGCCAAACCACTGCACTTGAATCATCCATGCTTAAACTTGGTTTTGCTGATTCACACCCAGCATCTTTAAAGGTTTGCGCCACACCTTGCCCCAACACCGACCAACCATTCTCTGCTAAATGCGCCATCAATTGTGCTTTTTCTTGCGCAATACCCGATAACCCGCCTAAACCTTCGCCGTGGGCTTGGCTCAAACCCGTCACAACCGCCACATCAGGTTTAACAATTTCAGATAATCTGCGCATTTCACCTTGCTCGCTGATACCACATTCAATCAATGCTACATCGGTATTGATATCAATATCCAATAATGTTTTGGGCACGCCAATCAAATTGTTCAAGTTGGCTTGGGTGGCGGCAATGTGTAAACCCAAAGCCTTCAAACCAAATTCCAGCATGGAGCGCACCGTGGTTTTACCGTATGACCCTGTAATGGCAACCACGGTTGTGTTTTTCAAACGGCTGCGATAAAAGCTGGCGATATCACCCAAAGATTGAAGCGTGTCTTCAACTTGAAGCTGTGGCGTGCCCAAAGCTTGCCATTGCAACACACCTTTTTCATCGCCAATCAATGCTGCTGCGCGGTCTGCCACTTGATGCGCATGAGCATGACCATCAAAGTGCGGACCTTTAAGTGCCAAAAATGCATGGCCATCAACAAATGAACGCGTATCGGTACCAATACCATTCACCGATTCTGGCAAATCATCAGTGACCCATTCACCTTGGGATGCCAGCGCCAATTCTTTACCTGTTAAGCGCATAGCTGCACCTCAGCCAAAGCCTGCTCTGCCACATTTTTATCACTCCATGGCAAGCGTTTGCCTGCAACTTCTAAATATGACTCATGCCCTTTACCCGCAATCACCAACACATCTTTATTCGCCAATGCGTTCACTGCCTGCGTAATCGCCAAGGCTCTATCTTCCACCACATGTATGGCTTCAACATCTTTGATACCCACCAAAACATCTGCGGCTATATCTTGCTGTCGTTCATCCCTTGGATTATCCGAAGTTAACCAACATTCATCGGCATACGTTTCAGCCACAGCACCCATGGCTGGACGTTTATTTTTATCGCGATTTCCGCCGCAGCCAAACACCAACAACAATTTATCTTGGGTGAGTTTCCGCGCACTTAACAAGCAACGCTGCAAACCTTCGGCAGTATGGGCATAATCAATATATACTTGCTCACCCACAGCTTCCAAGCGACCCAGCGGTGTGGGAATACCTTGCGCATACTCCGCAAATTCAGAGAGTGGCATGGTATACAAGACATGCATTACGCTTGCCACAGCAGCCAAATTTTCAGCATGAAAATCTGCAACAGGCACATCATGTAATGTCACCTTCTCTTGGTTTGTGGTCATGACAACGCTTTGCCTTTCAACTGCCCACGACAAGTTAGCTTCCTTTGCTCCATACCAAAATACATCATCTTCTTGGCTAAGCGCTGCACGAATATGTTCATAATCCGCATTGGCAACCACAGCACCACCCGCTTGCAATACGGATTGCATAAAACTGGATTTAATTCTTAAATAATTTTCAAAACCACCATGGTCTTCCAAATGGTCATGCCCCATGGTTGTCCAAACTGCTGCAACGAACGGTAAACCTGAGATACGTTGCTGGGCTATGCCATGCGATGACACTTCAAAAACCAAGGCTGCAATATTCTGCTGCTGCGCCAAAGCAAGCAAACGATGATTATTGAATAAAGATGGCGTGGTATTGCCCAAATCCATCAAATCACCCGCAGCTTTCATCCAACCCAGCGTACCCACTGACCACGCTGAACCGTGATGTTTTTCCAAGATTTCTCTTAGCATCCAAGCTGTGCTTGTTTTACCATCCGTACCTGTAATACCTATACATTGCACTGATGTTTGTTCTGTTTCAAACCAACGGCGCAACAGCGTTCCTGCTGCCTGCATATCGGGTAAACATGCGCATACAATATCAAGCCCTTGTTCAGCTTCGCCCACAAATATCACCGATGCCGCTTGCTTATCTATGGCCTGCTGCACCAAGGCGCGTTTATTTTGAACGCGTGGCAAGCATAAAAATGTATCACCTGCTTGAAGCTTGCGTGTATCATCACAAAGGTGGGTAATGGTGATGTCTTTGGAATACACACCCAACCCCAACATCAGGTCAGACAGTTGCTTGGGAGAGGTTTGAGGATTCAACTCATTCATTGAGCCATACCTCCAAAGTGTCGCCTGCTTGCAAACCCTGCACCACAGCTGGCTCACTTCTGCTGACCCAACCCGAGCCGTGCAGTTGCAATTGCAGCCCTGAACCCAAGGCAAAGCGGCGCATTTCACGCAAAGATAAACCATAAAGTGAGTGCAACGGTTTAGGCTCACTATCCATACTTGCCTGCTGAATTTGCCAACCGTCTTGTTTGACTTCATATGTTGGTGTTGTGGGCGCAACACCTAACATCGGCAAGGTTGTTTCTGCGATTTGTTTAAAAATTGGGGCAGCAACTGTGCCACCATAAATACTTGTTTCAGGCTCATCGATGGCAACCACAATCACCAACTCAGGATTTTCCACAGGCACAACACCCGCAAACACAGCAGTGAATTTATCTTTGGAATAACCACCATATTGATCTGCTTTTTGTGCTGTACCCGTTTTGCCTGCAACCGTGTAACCCACAGGCACAGCTTTGGTACCTGTGCCACCAGCCTTGGTTGCATCAGCCAACATATTTAAAACATCATTCGCCACTTGCTCAGAAATTACCCTGTGCCCTTCTTCTGGCACATCCGTTTTTACCAGTTGCGGTGGGTAATATACCCCACCATTGGCAAAAATAGAAAATGCAGATGCCAGCTGAATG
>CAMZLX010000070.1 GCA_947311795.1 uncultured Zetaproteobacteria bacterium | reverse complement strand
TTGGGGATGCCATATATTAAAGCACTCACGAGAAATTGTGGGTGCTTTTTTTATGTTGCGTTATGATGCCTTCTGACAATGTGCTTCCTTATTTGGGTGCCTTGGTTGTTTGAGAGAAAAGGATGGTTGCATGGTAGACTATTGGCAGGTATTGGGTTCAGTGGCGGCATTGATTTTTTCAGTGGGTTTTATTGACCAGTTGCGTGTGACATGGGTGACGAAGAATGTGGATGGCATTTCTTTGTTTCAATGGTGTGTATTTACGATTGCCTCTGGAATATTCACTGCCTTTTATGTGCACTTGTCGCAATGGTTAATGGTTGCAGTATCTTTTTTGAGCACAATTTGTTGTTTTCTTATTGTAATCATGATTGTGAAATATAGAAAGACGGGCTGACTTTTTCCTCAATGGTTTTTCTTGGCTTTGAGTTGCTGTTTTAAACCAACAGCCGCCATGGCATAACCACCATCAGCCGCATCCACGAAATGCACTTGGCTTCCCATGCGCTCAAAGACTAGGCATGTCATCAGTGCTCGGTTGGTGATGTGCGTGCCGTAGCATAGTTTGCCTTGTTGGTGTTGTTTGGCGAGATACTTTTCAAGTTTGATGCGGTCGTTGGTTGCTGCGGCAAAGGTCATGCGAAGCACATCATCAAATTTTTCAGCATCTGTGGTTTGGGTGACTTGTTTTTTATATTGCCCCCATGATGAATCATCAAGTTTGGCATCCAGCTTGATTAAAATAATGCCGAGGATATTCGCAAGCCATAACTTTTTGGTCAGAACAACACGCTGAAAACCTTTGGCTTTCGCCTTGGCTTCATGCGCAAGTTGCGAAAAAGAAAGCGATAACTGAAGCTTCTTTTCTTGCACAGGGTTGCGCTGCTGATAACCACCAATATTTTTTGCCATGTATGCCAATAGTTTTTTGTAATCCTTGGCATCATCAGCAACCACAAGCAAACTTAATGTTTCATCTTTGGGCGAGGGAATATCCTGCCAGCGGCATTCAAGCCCAGTGAAATCTGCTTCGGGCATATCTTGGGGAAGTTTATAACAATAATTGGCATCACTTTTGATGAGGTCATCAGCTTTGCTCATGCCACCACCATAGAAAATGGCTTGTTTGTAATCCTTAGATATTTCATGTTTGGCAACAAGTAAATCAATACCTTTATCGTTAAGTTCTTGTACAGAAATGGAGCCGATACGAAGGTGTAAATCAAAATCTTGTTCAGATTTGGCTTTGGTGCCGAGTAGAGCAAGTTTGGCTTGTTCAACATGGGTTTCAGGTACCAGCAGAGATGCGCCATCACCACCAAACACAAAGGGGGTTTCAATGTCATCACACACATTAAGCACTGCGACAATCGACATCGCGCCAATCATATTTACGTCTTTGTAGCGACCTTCTTTGATGGCAAGGGTGGAGCCTTGAATATCCGCAATAAACAAATGCCATGATGGGTCAAAAGGTGTGTATGCCGTGGTATCAAAGCATTGGTTGAAATCCTTGTAGGCTGTGATGTTTTTCCAGAAATCTTGGCTCATGTCGGCTCCCTTAGATGATGCAAACTATCAGCGTAGTGGGAGATTAAAGTGTGATGCCTCACGCTTTGTTGCGTAAGTAATCCATGACCAAACGTACACCAGCGCCCGTTGCGCCGCCCACTGGCGAAATGTCTGTACCTTTCATGTTCCAAGCTGTGCCTGCGATGTCTAGGTGCGCCCAAGGGATGCCATCCACGAATCGAGATAAGAAACATGCGGCAGTAATCGTGCCTGCTTCGCGCCCACCTGTATTTTTGATGTCGGCGATTTTGGAGTCGATTTGTTCTTGGTATTCGTCAAACATGGGCATTTCCCACACTCTATCGTGTGTTTTTTGCCCTGATTGAACCAAACTTTTTTTGATGTCATCAGATGTGCCCATGAGTCCTGTGGCTTGCCCACCGAGAGCGATGACACATGCGCCAGTCAGCGTTGCAAAATCAATGATTTCAGCAGGTTTTTGTTCCGCGGCATAGGCAAGTGCATCAGATAAAATCACACGACCTTCTGCGTCTGTATTCAACACTTCAATGGTTAGCCCTTTGTAAGTGGTGACAATATCACCGGGTTTATAAGCTGAACCGCCAAGTAGGTTTTCAGTCGATGGTATCACACCAAGTAAGTTGATAGGTAAGTCCATTTCAATGACCGCTTTGAAGATACCAAGCACTGCTGCGGAACCACACATATCAAATTTCATTTCATCCATTTGCCCTGCGGGTTTGATGGAAATGCCGCCTGCGTCGAATGTAAGACCTTTGCCGACCAAAGCGATGGGCGCATTATTATTGTTTGCGCCATTGTATTCCATCACGATAAAACGCGGCTCAATATCCGAGCCTTGATTGACGGCGAGTAGGGCAGTAAAACCTGCTTTTTCAATGGCTGCTTTGTCCATCACTGTGGTTTTAAGCTTGGGGTGTGATAAGGCTGCGGCTTGGTCGCCCAAGTATTCTGGGGTACATACATTGCCCGGCTCATTGCCCAAATCACGGGCGAATATTGTGCCTGATGCAATGGCTTTTGCAGCGGCTAATGCTTGTTCTGCTTGGGTTGCATCACCATCGACAATGATATGGATGGCTGCCAATTCAGTTTTGGCTTCTTTTTCTTTGGTTTGGTAAGTATCGAAAGTGTAAAGACCCAACCACAAACCTTCAGCCATGGCTTGAACTTTATCGGCAAGGCTTGCATCTGAAACTTCTAATTCGCTGAGATAAATATCCGCTTGTTCCACGCTGTTTTTGTTCAATTTCTGTGCAACTTTGGCAGCTAAGGTACGAAGCTTGTGTAAGGTAAGTTTTTCGGTTTCACCCGCGCCAATAAATAAAGCGCGTTCATCAGCCAAATACACACTGCGCATGGCACCAAACTTGCCTTGATGTTCACCTGCTGCCAAGAAGTTCGCAACGGCACTATCTGATTTGATGCTTTCACCTGATGTAGTGAGCGCAGCGCCATCCAATAATGGAAACACCGATACGCTACTTTGTTTTGTGGTTGAAATACTGATTTTAATCATGGAAACCTCACCTTCGATTTAAGAAGGTGAAGCATATCCAAGACTGGGTTTAATTACTACAAGCTTAGAATGTAATCGTTACAGCGGTTGTTGCAGTGCCATTGACGCTAGGGTTAATGGAGTCATTGCCTAACCCTAAGCCTTTTGCAGGTGCAGTATATACCGCTTCATAACTACCATCACCATTGTCTTTGACGTTGGACAATGTGCCTGTAGCAGTTCCACCCTGAGTAATACCCATGGTGACATTTAGTCCAGCGCCTATAGGGTTAAGTGTTATCGCATCTAAAGGTGTGATGGTGATAACGGTCGTTCCACCAAGTGCTATTGGATAAGATGCTCCAACAGGTGAAATATCCAAAACGAGGGCGGTAGAAGGTAGAATAGAAGGCGCAATCGTTGCATAATGATAACCCAAATCAAGTATACCCCCCACATCAGATTTAGTCGCTTGAGCATAAGGGTTGCTCGAAAGGTATGTGACTGAATCATAGTAGGTGATTCCTGCTGCATCAATACCACTTGAGTTAGTGTTTAAATACCAGCCTGCAATGAAAGTGGGAGCTATTGAAGTATTGCCCGTGCCCCCCGCTATAGAAGCGTCGGTAATAATATTATAGTTTGCAGTTGGAATATTCGTATTGGTATATATATCTTTAGGTACGGGGTTAGCTACAGTATTATAGTTGCTGGCAAGAATATTATTTTCTAGCACAACCGAAACATTTCCGAGTAGCTCAACCCCAGCGCCAGTAGCTATGGTTGAATAGTTGTCGGCAATCGTATTGCTGTATAAGTCTATACTTGCAGCCGTTGAAATCTTAACGCCAGAACCATTATTTTGTACGATGAGGTTGTTATTAAGGGCAAGAGGTTGGATTTGGGTAGCGTCAATCACAACACCGCCAGCACCATTATTTCGGATGATATTACCCTGAACAAGTGAATTAGCGTCTGCATATTTAATGCGGATGCCAGCATTTGTATTTGCATTTATAATATTGTCTTTGATCACAACTTTACCAGTAGAGCTGCCGATACCCAGTTGAATACCTGCGTCTACGGCACTATGAAAGACATTGTTGTTGATGGTTGCAGATGCAGAATTATCAACAGTAATGCCGCGGTTACCACTGTCGGTAGTGAACCCTGATATATAGGGATCACTGGTAATACCTGATACAAATATCGATGATGAGTTTGCAGGTACACCCGAAATGGAATTTGTGCCAGTAAACTGAGGTGAACCACCGACAATGCTCACGCCACGTTCGGTAGTGCTTACGATAGACAAATTGTTGATGGTTGGTACACCTGAGGAGACCAATAGACCATTGGCATAAGAATCAGAAATTTGTACGTTATCCACTGTAATATCCGAAGCAATTTGCAAAGAAGCTCGGTCTAAAGCTGCAGTTGTCGTAGCGCCAGCGTCAGTTGTAGATGTAGGTAGGCTGTTATTGCCACCCCCGCCTATCATATTGACACTATTTAGGGTGCCAAAGGAGTTTGCTAGGTAATCGATACTATCCCAATCAATTGCTGCATAGCCGTTAAATGTAACAATTGAGGCTGTTGTGCCAAGAACATCCAGTCTTCCTCCAGATTCAATCGTAATCTTTTTGCCATTTCTGAATTGAACGGTGACACTAGGGTCAATGGTTAAGGTGCAACCACTTTTAATCCGAATATTTGTGTCAATAATATATGGGCTGCTGGAGGCATACCAATGCGCAGGGCAAGGGATGGGTGCTGAAATCGTGGTTGGACCTGGCAGAAGTGCATCTGTTACGTTGATGATGACTTCGCTTGAGTTTTCTCCACCAACACCATCGCGGGCACCCAATGTAAAGCTATGCTTTCCGACCGTAGTGTTGACATCGGGTTGTAGCTTCAGGCTTATAGTTAAGTCTGTGCCCGGAGAACCGCCAGAAGTTATCAGATCAACCCAGCTTGGTTTGTTAACACTAAATGCAGTAAGCGTATCCATGCTATCAGCATCAGAAATAATGGCATAGCTATAAGCATCAAGAGTTTGCTCTTTGGGAACAGTTAATGAAATATTCGTACCACCAGTTTTTTGGGGAATTTGATTTTCTACAGTTACAGTCACTGAATCAAAGACACCAGTATCTTGAGAGCTGTTAACACTGGGGTCAATTCTGGCTGAAAGGGTGAATGTACCCAAGTCAGTGGCTGTCCATTCCGCACTTTTCCCATAAGGGTCTGTGCTTGCAGGTGCTGTTGTCGGCGAACCAGACGCATCTTGGCTAAACCAAATGAGTGGTGAAGAAGCTGTAGGGTTTGCGCCTGAAACTGTAGCTTGTAACGAAACAGTAGCGTTTCGGTAGAGAGGATTGGGTACAAATGCTACAGTACGAATGGCAAGGTTCATTTTGACAGGTACAGTCAAGGGTGTTCCGGTGAGGTTTAGTGGTGCAGAAAATGTTTCGTAGAGCAGAGCACCACTAGTATTGACTAAGGAAAATGCGCGAATACGTAGACGAATATTATCTCCATTGGGAATGCGTAGCTTTAGCAGGAAATTGGGGCGGTTGGCTGCAACTGGACCAGCGATGATGTGGTCTGCACTATCTAGAGCAACCAAGCTGACCGAGTTGACGCTATTTGGGACA
>CAMZLX010000069.1 GCA_947311795.1 uncultured Zetaproteobacteria bacterium | reverse complement strand
GTTTTATAGTCAAGCTGCATTTGACAAGCAATACGCTTTCCACTTGTATCAGCAATCGTCACACGTACAACAGCAATAGTCCTCTTTTGCTGTTTAATATGTAAGATGAATGAAATAATGTCCACCTATAGGAGTTAATAATAAGGAGCTTTATTACGCCTATTAGGTTAGTTATATTTTCGGAGAAGCATGATGGAAGAATCTAAATCAACTCTTAGCTTTATAGGTATAGGCCTTGGTTCAATTGCGCTTCTACTAGCAATTGTTCATTTTTGGGCTGGCCCATTCTCTCCTCAACCAACCCTAGAGCAAACAGTTGCTGAAAAGGCTGTTTCAATTAAACAAGCGACGATTGCAGCACTTAAAGGCAAAGAGGCTCCAGCGCCCCAATCACAGCCCATTGATACCGATCAAATTATTAGCATTGGTACAGCTGTCCTAGGTGGCTTGGCCATAATACTAGGTGTCATTGGCTTTGCCAAAAAAGAGCCCATGCGTGTTGCTGGCGGTGCTGCGGTTCTTGGTGGTAGTGCAATTGCGTTTCAGTTTGCGGTTATAGCTCTGGGTGCAATAGTGTTAGCTATTTTAGTTGTAGCGGTTTTATCTCAAATTGGCATTGGGTAAACAAAAAAAGCAAAAAAAGGGACGCTTCTCTTTTACATTTTATGATGGCAATAGGCACACAAATCATCTATGATTTCCTTTATGAAACCCATCAACTGGAATCCCGACAAGAATCGCAAGCTTATTGAAGAGCGCGGCATCTCATTTGAAGAGATTATCTTTTCGCTCCAGTCAGGTTGTTTGCTTGATGATGTTTTGCACCCCAATCAGGAAAAGTATTCCCACCAGCGTATCTTTATTGTTGCCATAGACGATTATGTTTATTTGGTTCCTTATGTTGAAAATGATGAAGAAATATTTCTTAAAACAGTCGTGCCGAGCAGAAAAGCGACAAAGCAGTATCTTGGAGGAAAATTATGAACAAAGTGAAGTTAGATAAAGAAGAGCAAGACATCCTAGAAGCTTACGAATCAGGTGAATTTGAATCCGTGATGACGGATGAGCGGAAGAAGTCTATTGAGCAAATCGCCGCTACCACTTTCAAGAAAGATAAACGCATCAATATAAGATTGTCTGGCAGGGATTTGTCTGCCATTCAGAGAAGAGCATTGGAAGAAGGTATTCCCTATCAAACATTGGTGACAAGCATTTTGCATAAGTATGTTTCGGGTAGCTTGTATGATGTCACAGCCAATAAAAACAACTGACTTCGTATTTAGAGCTTCCTCAAAAAGTATTCAACCAACCACAAAGACACAAAGTAAGCAGGCTTACCCCTCCTTTGTTAATCTGCGCCGTAGTCTTGGCGTTGAAAAAGGATAAAAACGAAAACTCTTTTCGTTCCTTTTTCTGCGGCATAGCGAAGGAAACAAGCAGATTATAAAGGGCAGCTTTTTGGTTCGTTTTTGGCTGTCCAAAAATGAACAAATAACGCCTTAAACAAAAACTTGCCCTTATTTTGTTGAGTAAAACTCAAACGACATGCACGCATTTTGTATCAAATACTCCGAAAACCTTGCATCCAACACAGCAGAAATAATATATTATCTTGGTATATCAATAGCTTGCGAATTTTTGAGTTTAATCTATTTATAATTAGCATTACTAATGGCGAGGCTAAAGCCTCACTTCCTTAGGTGGTGTGGCTAAAAAAAAGGTGTTAGTCCTCCTCAACCATCCAATCTTGCAACTGGCTTTGAAACTTGGGTGAAATACGCACTTTGAGTTTTAACCATTCATCATCGGCTTGTTGGGATAACACCAAACCATGCTCATGACACCACGCCAATGTTTTGCCATCGGCAATGGGCAGTTTGAGGTCTAACTCGACCATATTCTTCTCGCTCCATTTGGCGAGAATATTCATCAAATCATCCATGCCTTGCCCAGAAATGGCAGACAGAGCAATGCGCGAACCATCAATATCTTCGCGGATGGTAGTGGTGACTTGCGGTGCTAGGTCGATTTTGTTCAGCACTTCAATGATGGGTGGCGCATTATCCCCACCCAAACCCAACTCTTTCAGCGTTTCCATCACCACAGCTTTATGATTCGGGCTTTCCGCATCGGATATATCGCGCACATGCAAAATTAAATCCGCTTCAATCACTTCTTCCAAAGTAGCGCGAAAGGCATTGACCAATTCATGCGGTAATTCCTGCACAAAACCCACCGTGTCCGACATCATCAAGGTCACGCTGTTGGGCAATTTAATTTGGCGAAGTGTGGGGTCTAGCGTGGCAAAAAGTTGGTCAGCTACATACGCATCGGCTTGGGTAATTTTATTAAACAAGGTCGATTTTCCCGCATTGGTATAACCCACCAATGCCACGGTGAGCACATCCCTGCGCTTGCGCCCTTCGCGTTGGGTGGCGCGCATTTGTCGTACTTTGGCTAAATCCTGCTCAATGCGTTTGATGGCATCACGAATCATACGTTTATCCAATTCCAACTGCCGCTCACCCGGCCCACCCATAAAACCAACACCACCGCGTTGCCGCTCTAGATGTGTCCACGTGCGCACCAAGCGGCTGATTTGATAGTTGAGGCTGGCAAGCTCCACCTGCATCACCCCTTCACGGGTCTTAGCTCTTGCACCAAAAATCTCCAGAATCAAACCTGTTCTATCAATCACTTTGCAATTAAAAGCTGTTTCAAGGTTGCGCTGTTGAATGGGGGATAATTGATGGTCAACAAACACCACGGCTGCTTCATGAATCTCCACCCGCCTTGCGATGTCTTCAGCTTGCCCTGAGCCAATCAAAGTGGCGGGCAACGCTCTGCGCACATTCATCATCACCGATTCTTCCAAAGGGCAACCCAGCGACAAAACCAAGCGTTCAAACTCTTCAAAACGCGACTTGCTCGCAGCATCGCCCCAACGCAATTCGGCAAGCCTTGGATGCAGCGCAATCACTTTGTCTTGTTGATGTTCCGTCTCTGTCAGTTCGCTCATGAATACCCTTAAATTTTAGATGTTTATTGACAAGTATGTACCATCATGCCCATGCTTTGCAGCTTACTTACCAAGGCGGGAACCATAGCATTATGCCCATAGTTTTAGAAGATAAACACCCGATTAGCACTTACCATTTGCACCGCTTATTCTTGTTTCGTAGCAGTATGGTTGTGGCAGAATTGTTGTTTCTCACCATTGCCACGCGCATTTGGATAGGCACGTATCCCTACCCTGAAATCATGACGGTTATCTTTGTTTATACGTTGTTTAATCTCATCGCATGGGTAAAACGCCCCCAAACCGAATCCATTTCATCCCTGCATTTATTCCTTCACTTATGCATTGATGTGGCAGCACTCACACTGCTGTTGTATTACATTGGTGGCGCAAACAATCCCTTTGTATCCTTGCTCCTGCTGCCGCTTTTATTGGTCGCAGCCGTGCTTCCCAAAACCTATATTTGGGGTATGGCAGGACTCACCACCATGAGTTATGCCCTGCTCATGCTGTTTCAGTATCACCATCAAACCATGAAGCACATGGCAGGCATGGCAATGGATATGCACAACGCTTCCCCGCTCAATGCCCACGCCGTTGGCATGGCAATCAGCTTTTTATTCAGTGTGGCGGTGATTTTGTTTTTTGTGGTAACCATGGCGGAAGCCTTGCGGGATAGAGAGCGCAAGCTCACCCAAGCCCACGAAAAAAGCCTCAAAGATGAACATGTGATTGCGCTTGGCACATTGGCAGCAGGGGCAGCCCACGAACTTGGTACACCGCTGGGAACCATGGCAATTTTAACCAAAGAAATGGAACATGAATATGCCGATGATGTGGAACTCTTGGAACAAATTCAGATTTTACGCGAGCAAGTTGACCGCTGCAAAACCACGATTTCACAAATGAGCAGTAGCGCAGGTGAACTTCGCGCCACGGGCAGCCAAAATGTTGCCATCAGTGATTATCTGCAATCGCTTTGCACAAGTTGGCAAGTTGAACACCCGCAAACCAAGCTGGAAGTGCAAATGCCTAAACAAACATCACCGTCCTTGGTGGTGGATAACACCCTGCAACAAGCCCTTATCAACTTGCTCAACAATGCCGCCCAAGCATCACCCAAACGCATCACACTCAACACGACTTGGGATGAACAACTGGATTCACAACTGCATATCCATATCCGCGATTATGGCAGCGGGCTAAGCGATGAAGTGCAGCAATCTTTGGGCAAACCTTTTTTTACCACTAAAGCTGATGGGCAAGGTTTGGGCTTTTATTTGGCGCAAGCTGTTATCACCCGCATGGGTGGCGACATCCACATCAATAACCATGAAGAAGGCGGTGCAATCGTGTCCATCACATTGCCGCTGGATGATATGAGGGCATCCGATGAGTGATAACGTCCATGATATAATAGATGTGCATCCAACATTGTTGTTGGTGGATGATGATGAATTGTATTGCCGCATTTTGGGCAATGCCATGAAAAAACGCGGTTTTACAGTACTTACCGCGCATAATGTTGCGGATGCATTGGATATGGTGGGTGAAATACCGCCCAAATATGCCGTGGTGGATTTGAATATGCCGGGTGAATCAGGCTTGGTGTTGATTGAAAAAATTCACAAGCTAGACCCTGAAGCGCACATGGTGGTGCTCACAGGGTATGCCAGCGTTGCCACGGCAGTCGAAGCCATCAAGTTGGGCGCAACCCACTACCTTGCCAAACCCGCCGATGCCGATGAAGTGCTCAAAGCATTGGGTAAAACCGATGGACAAGTGGATATTGAAGTCAAACAACAACCCTTATCACCCAAACGCTTGGAGTGGGAGCATATTCAAAAGGTGCTTACTGAAAATGATGGCAATATCTCTGAAACGGCACGCCAATTGGGTATGCACCGCCGCACATTACAGCGCAAGCTACAAAAACGACCTGTGCAAGAGTAATTATGTCTGAACTGGGCTGCTTTCTCAGCCTTATGCCTTCAGCTTAAGTCGCACCGCCTATGGAAGTGAGGCTTTAGCCTCGCCAGAAATTCTCTATTAAGCGTCATTCCCGCGAAGGCGGGAATCCATACTTTACAATCTGATACTTCATAATTTCAAAGGTTCTTTTCAGTGGATTCCCGCCTACGCGGGAATGACGAAGATGAATAATGCGGTTGCTCTAATCTAGGCTGTGACACAAAGAGTGCGACAACTTGTCACATGTTCACACGCTCACATCAAACCTAAAGTTCGCCCATCTAGTTTTGGGAGGAACACATGAATATCAGACAAATCAAATCAATCGCACTGGGCATCATGCTTGCTGGTACTTTAAGTGCATGTGGCAACGACAGTTTGCCTACAACAGGTACAACATCGACCACTACAACCATTAACGGTCAAG
>CAMZLX010000068.1 GCA_947311795.1 uncultured Zetaproteobacteria bacterium | reverse complement strand
CAATGGTAAGTTGCTGTTGTATTCAGTGAATGCGATTACCGCAGGCACAGATGCGCAAGGTGAAGTGACGGTGCGTTTGCAAGATGGTGACAGAATCGTCAATGCGCAAGGTTCGGATACAGATATAGTGGTGGCATCGGCGAAAGCATTGATTGCAGCATTGAACAAATTACCCAATATGCATGCTAGGGAAGTTCATGCTCAGTATTCAGGGGTTTGATTTTATGATTTCATTGAACCGCAGAGTTACGCAGAGTTACGCAAAGTTTTATAAGGTAGGTTTTTCCTCTGTGAACCTCTGCGACCTCTGCGGTTCAAAATATGGTCAGATTCATGTCGCATAACATTGTAGCTTATACCGATGGTGCATGTTCGGGCAACCCTGGCCCGGGTGGTTGGGGTGTATGGTTGCGGGCTGGTAAACATGAAAAAGAATTGTGCGGTGGTGAGAAGCATACCACCAATCAACGCATGGAGCTGCAAGCTGCGATTGAAGCACTCAAAGCCTTGAGGAAACCAAGTTCGATAACCATTGTGACCGATTCTAAGTATGTATTGAATGGGATTACTGATTGGATACATGGTTGGAAAAAGAAAGGTTGGAAAAACAGCAAAAAAGAACCTGTTGCCAACCGTGAGCTGTGGGAATCACTGGATGCCTTAAATCAAATTCATGATGTGGATTGGCAGTGGGTGAAAGGGCATTCGGGTGATGAGGGTAATGACAAGGCGGATGAGTTGGCAAGGCAAGGTATTCCATCGTAAAAACCTATCTAGCCAGTTGTTTTTGGCTGCACCTGTGTTAAAAATAAAACTTTCACCCTCATTTGCAGAAAGCAAACTACGGGCTTAGCTGTTATTTTTGCCTTGGCTCGCCCAAAAACATCTAAGCTATACAGGCTTTTAATAGTTAAAGAAAAGGAAATAAAAAATAATGCGTCATTCCCGCGAAGGCGGGAATCCATTTATCAAACATAGATTCCCGCTTTCGCGGGAATGACGACGAGAAAGAAAAAAAGGAAATAAGAAATATGAAAATGTTAGTTGATTTTTTACCCGTAGCGTTGTTTTTCATTGTTTATAAGATGGAAGATATTTATGTGGCAACGGCGGTATTGATTATTGCCAGTGCGATTCAAACCGTGGGTGTTCGGCTATGGAAAGGTAAGTTTGAGCAAAGTCATGTGATTACGCTTGTGCTTGTAGCTGCATTTGGTGGGTTAACGCTGTTCTTGCATGATGAGATGTTTATCAAATGGAAACCCTCGGTGATTAATTGGTTATTTGCGGCGGTATTTTTGGGAAGCATGTGGATTGGTAAACAAAACATCATTCAGCGTATGTTGGGTGGTCAAGTAGAGTTGCCCCAAGATGTATGGGCTAAGCTGAATGTGGCTTGGGCATTGTTTTTTATCTTTTTGGGCTTCTTAAACCTCTATGTTGTTTATAATTATGATACCGACACATGGGTGAACTTTAAATTGTTTGGGCTGATGGGCTTAACCATTGTCTTTATCATTGGGCAAAGCCTATATATGGCAAAATATATTCAAGCTGCAGAACAACCAACGGAAGAATCAGATAAAAGTGACACATAAGGGTAGCCAAGAGTGACAATAAGCGTCACTTTGCCGCAATTTAGTGTGCAATAGTCGCATTCTAGGGTGGCATACGCATTGCTTTAAGTTGTTCAAATGTCTTTAGGCATTAAAAAATAAAAAGGAGATTTCATTATGAATCTTAAAACACAAAAGGGTTTTACCCTAATCGAATTGATGATCGTTGTTGCGATTATCGGTATTCTAGCATCTATTGCTATTCCGCAATTTGCGAGCTTCCGAGTCAAATCATTTAACTCGGCTGCGATGTCAGACTTGAGAAATGCAGGAACAACCATTGAAGCATATTATTCAGATAATTTCTTTTATCCAAATGCAATCAATGTACCAGCAAATGCAGCAGCTCCTCAAACAGTAACTTTCACTAATGGTGCTGCTACTCCAATTACAATTGAAACGAACATATCGAAAGCTGTTGAATTGGATTTGGCTGTAAGTACTGTGACAGCGACAAAACGCTGCTTGGCATCTAAACACACAGCGGGTAACCGTATTATGACATCCAATACTGATGGTTTAAGTGTGCAGCAAAAACCTGAAGTTGCGACTTCTGTCGATCAATCTTTAACTGTGGCTGGTATCCCAGCGTGTGCAATTTAATCGTTTCTTAAGTTTAATAGATGTGAAAAACGGGGCATTATTGCCCCGTTTTTTTTGAGGGTATGATGAAAGTTCAATCAGTTTGTAAATCATATAAAACTAATCAGGTTATTGATCAGTTAAGCCTAGATTTTACTGATGGTGAGGCACATGGTCTGCTGGGAGCTAATGGTGCAGGTAAAAGCACATTGATTAAAATACTCATGGGTCTTGTTTTTCCAGATGAGGGCATAGTGGAATCCTTGGAAGACATCGTCTTACTGCCTGAAAGCCCATATGTACCACTTAATTTGACTGCATATCAGATGCTGAAATATGCATGCTCGGTGCAAAATACAACGCAAGTTGAAACATTACTCAAAGATGTCCGTTTAAAAGAAGAATCTTGGCATAAACCGATGAGGTCTTATTCAAAAGGTATGAAACAACGAATATCTATTGCTCTTTCTCTTGCAGGAAATCCAAAATATTTGATTTTAGATGAACCTATGAGTGGTTTGGATGCGATGGGAAGGGCTCATATGCTGAAGCTTTTCACAAAAATAAAGAAGCAAGGCACCACGATTTTAATGTGCAGCCATGCTGTAACAGATTTAGTTAGATTATGCGATACGGTTCATATTATGGCTAAAGGTAAGGTTACCGAATCTATAGTAATTAAAGAGCATTCGATGAAGGAAGCTGAGGTGTTGGAAAACCGTCTGCAGTTTTGGAGTAGTGAACATGCAATGGATTAAACTGGCGCATTTAACATTGTTTGAACTTTGGCAAAATAGAACATTCAAAACATTGTTAACAGTGGCATTGTTAACGCCTTTACTTGCGGTTGGATTGTCATCCTTATTTTTATATGACATTGGTAAAGTATATGTTGATGTAGTAGCTGCCATGGCGCAATTACTTGCAGTTGTTTTTTTTATCTTTCTTGTTGTCACGCTGTTGAGCAGAGATATTTTTGATCGAATTGTTTATGTTTTTCTCACACCACCTATGAGTCGCCGCGACTACTATATTGGGCGTTTTTTAGGTATTGTTGCTGTATTTGTGTTGTTGTTACTGGTGCTGCTGCTTTCTTCAGTTTTGGGCGCTTGGCTCTACTTGGATGGGCTGTCAGATATGTATCAATCTGGATACAAATGGAATTATCTAGGCCAATTGGTGTTTTTTAACTTTTTTCAGTATATCTCCATTCTTGGTTTTATATTTTTTGTCGTATCATGGTCATCAGGAAATGCTGAAACCATGTTATTCACTTTAGCAATGCTCATCTTTTCTTGGATATTCCCACCAGTGTTGGCAGCACTTCAGTCTCCTGATGTTATGAAAGATACTCCTGAGTTTGTTGTATACTTTTTGCAATGGATTTATGATGTTATACCTCACCTTAGGGGGGCAGACATAACATTATCCATTGCACATGGCGGTAGTATAGGTTACCAAGATACCTTTCTATATGTAGCGGAACATATTCTATATAGCGTAATTTTCTTTGCTTTAGGTTTGGCAGTTTTTAAGCGTAGAGACTTGTAATGGGTGAAATGAAAAAACAATGGGTTTTGCCACTTGTTGTGGTTGTTTTGTCGCTGCTTCTCTTTCAAATTCGAGATAGTAGTCATGCATTTTACGAACAAAACAGGACTCAATCTTGGGCAACTGAATATTCAGCTACAGCAGATAGGGTTTTAGCAGGGGCAGTTCCAGGTATTTTTTCTGATTTTTTGATGCTTGATGTTTTTTCAATATACTATGAGGCGCAGCAAGCTAAGAAACCCAGTGAGATGAAGTATGTTAATACTTATTTAAGTAGGGCTCAATCTCTAGACCCAAAGTTTTTCGATGTTTATCGTTTAGCAAGTAGTATCCTTGCTTACGATGCCAACATGCCTAATGAGGCAGTTGCTCTGCTTAAAAAAGGGATGGTTCAGCGGCCTTATGTTTGGGAATTTCCTTTTTTTGCAGGTTTTTTGGCGCATGATTTACTGAAGGATGACAAGCTTGCTTATGAACTGATGTCAAGTGTTGCAGATAGGGAAAATACACCTGTTATGGTGCTAACTTTAGCCTCTCGCTTTCTTGAGTCATCATCGACCAAAGAAGATGCCATTTTATTTTTGAAAGGGCTTTTGCAGTTAGTGCCTGAAGGGAATAGAGAGGGAATTAAAAAACGTATTGAAGCCTTGAAACACGAAGAAAACTAGAGCTATTTTCTTTATTTAAGAAGCCAAAGAAATAAAACTGAAGCCACAAGAATATCTCGCGCCCATGCGTTGAAGGTCCACCATGCATGATGTTCCATACTTAATAACAGGCTAGGTAAAGCGCGAAAGCTATGCGCCAAGAAAAGAAGGGCGAGTAGCCATGTGTTATCTTGGTATTTTAGCGATAAAATACTTACAACAAATATCCATAGGGTTGTGTAAATAACTTGGCGGGTGTTGTTGATGGTGTAGAGCATACTGTCCATAACGGTAGCTGCAATCAGCAGTATAATGATACTTAGGTGCCATTTTGGTATGATGGCATCGATAAGCATAGGGTTGTTGAAAAACAATGTAGGTAGAGGCCAAAGCATAACAGGTGCGAACAAGATGATGTTTATCGCGATATATGCAGATTTGAAATGGTTTGGCGCGTTGTTATGTTGCTCTTGGCTCAATGAATTGTTCCATGTTCATCATCATCGAATTCATGCACATTGGTATCGGGGATGCTGTATGCACCACTTGCCCAGTTGCCCAAATCATTGGTTTTGCAGCGGTCACTACAAAAAGGAAAAGTTTCATTTTCGCGTTCCACCAAGGTTTTGCAGATGGGGCATTTTATGATAAGTTTTTTGCTCATGAAATCGGAACCATCATTAAAGCATAGGGCAGGTCATCATCGACATCAATGGAAACTTCGCCTGCTTTCCATTGCGTAAAACGCAGGCGAACAATCGAACGAAAACCAGAGCAAGATGGTAATATGCTTTGGTGCATCAAGCTTTTGGGTAAGCCAATGATGAGTAAACCAATATCATCTTGGGCAGCAAATGTGATTTGGTCAGCGCCATGTTTGGCAATGCGATTCTCCCACGGCACATGGGCATGAAGCATCTGATTAAGATGTTCGATAGCCTGAATCATAGGTTCGAGTAGGCTGTATAAAGTGGTGGCATGCTGGTCTTCACCCTGCCAAAGCAAATGAATGGTTTGCGGAAGCACATATTTATGCCCCAATGGGTCTTGTTTGCGCATTAGCTCTGTGTATGCGGTAAGCCATGCATCGGTTTGCAAAAAAGAGGTGGCTTCAGGCATAGCTTGGCGAATATTGTCCGCATGTTCTTCCAAACCTGAAACAGCCTTTCCTAAATTATCTTTGAAATCAGGGTGTTTTTCAGCCAATGCCTTGAAATGTTTTCCCATGACATGATACAAACTTAAAATATTTGGAATAATGGGTTTTTTGTTGCCTTCGCCGAGCAACATATCCGCAACTTCCTTTTCTGCTGCAAGCCAAGCATAAGGCGATTGGTTGTGCATGGCTTGCCCAAGCACCCGTAATGCATCACGAAACTCAATGAAAGCTTGCATGCGTGGCGTGAGCGGAAAAGCGATGGGAACTAAATCATTGCTCATGGTTAGAGGCGAGGAATGGAACGGAAAACGGGCGCCAAATCATCGGATTGATGACGAGATACATTTAAATTGTGAAGAATTCCTGTGCCTAAACGGTAAACCCAACCATGTATGGTTAAGGAGCGACCTTGCTCCCATGCATTTTGTACAATGCGAGTGTGGGATAGGTTTTCAACCTGTTTTATCACATTGAGTTCCGTCATTCTCTCGGAAATTTCTTGCTCTGATAAACCTTCAAGATCTTTCTGATGACGGTAGAAGTTATCCCGAATCCCACGAATCCAGTTGTCAACGAAACCAAAGTGTTGTGAGGTGATCGCAGCTTGTACACCACCACAGTCATAATGACCTGTGACAATAATATGCTCAACTTTGAGCACATCCACAGCATATTGCACACCCGACAAGCAGTTTAGATCTGTGTGGTGCACCTGGTTGGCAATATTACGATGCACAAAAATTTCACCAGGGTCTAAACCAATAATTTCATTGGCAGGCACACGACTATCCGAGCAACCAATCCACATATATTTGGGTTTTTGTTGCCCCGATAAACGCTTGAAATAACCAGAAGCCTGTTCTTCTTTTGTTTTTGCCCAATTGGCATTGTTAGCGAGAAGTTGCTCAGGCGTTGGCATAATTAAGCTTCCAACCAAGCATCAAGCTGCCCTTTTTTGTCAATCGCATACAAATCATCGCAGCCACCCACATGTTTATCATTGATGAAAATTTGAGGGATAGAGCGCCCACCTTCACTGCGTTTCATCATTTCCACGCGTTTGTCTGGGTCTTGTTGCACATTATATTCGATGAATTCCAAACCGCGTTGTTTGAGCAATGATTTGGCGCGTACACAATAGGGACAGTAATCACCTGAATACACTTCAATTTTTACTTGGCTAGCCATGTCTGACTCCTTCAGGTTTTGCTTTATTTATGCCACGTTCTGGCAAATGAAAAAGCAAAGATAGGTCGCTTGAGTTGCTTTGCAACTTGGCAAGCATGGCGGAGGGTAGCACCTGTGGTCAAGATGTCATCCACAACCCATATTTTCCCTTTAGACGAATATGTGTCCATGCGAGAAGTTGCGTCAGGGCTCAGTTGAAATGCACGGTGAAGATTACGCTGCCTTGCTTTGCCATGCAGTGAGGACTGACGCTGATGCACACCTTTTCGTCTGAGAATTTGCCAATCGAATTGTGCGCCTGTGATGCCTGCGATTTTCTGACATAAATCAGCGCTGTGATGCAACCCTGAACGACGCATACGGTACATGGGCATAGGTACAGGAAGCAGTATATCTTGCTCAGAAAAGAGTTGTTTAAGTTGCGGTGTTGCGGCTTGAATTAAGAAATTGAGCGCCATATCATGCCCTTGCAGCTTCCAAGCCAATATCGCATCACGCGCTACGCTTTGATACAAGTACAAATGATGCGTTTGTTGTTGCGGTAATGGTTTTTTTAAACAAGCCCCACATGGGCCGGGTGCCAACGTAGGGTTAAGCGGTATGCCGCAGGATAAACATGTGGATTTGGGCATGGTGCTTATGTTTTGCAAACAGTCGCTGCAACAGCCTTCAGTCTCATCCAATGGTGTTGAACACAAAGGGCAGGTGTATGGAAACACCATGTTTTGAAGCTTGGAAAGTGCTTTGATTGACAGCGCAGGCATAGGCATGAGCATAGCGAGCATCATGGATACACGCAATTGGTTCAAAACTATACCTGAAACACGCAAACGCAAACTCTTGGCGAGCCAACGCGATGGTTTGTGGATTGAAGTGGATGGGCAGAAATTGTTAAACTTTGCATCCAATGATTATTTGGGTTTAAGCACGCATCCCAAAGTATGTGCCGCTGCGCAAGATGTCATCAAGCAGCATGGGTTAGGTAGTGGGGCTTCCCGACTGGTGTCTGGCGATGACCCAACCATGCACGTGCTTGAACAGTCGCTTGCAAGCTGGAAAGGATTTGAGGCATGTTTATTGATGGGTTCAGGCATGTTGGCAAATATAGGTTTAATCCAAGCCTTAGCCGATAGGCATACGCATATTTTCGCAGACAAACTTAACCATGCATCCTTGGTGGATGGTACGCGTCTTTCGGGCGCGAAGGTGCATCGATTCCCGCACCTGAACCTACAAATCTTAGAAGAAATGTTGCAAAAAAGTGATGCCAAAAAGAAGCTTATTGTATCTGATGGTGTGTTCAGCATGGATGGTGACGTGGCGGATGTTGCTGCATTGCTAGCGCTTGCAGATAGTTATGATGCGTTGTTGCTTTTGGATGATGCGCATGGCACAGGAACATTGGGTGAACAAGGCAAAGGTTTGCTGGCACAAGCAGGTTTAGCGGGTCATGCGCGATTGATTGAAGTTGGCACTTTGGGCAAAGCTTTTGGTAGTTATGGGGCTTATGTTTTAGGCACGGCTGAAATGATTGAAGGTTTGCGGCAACATATGCGCACCTTGATTTTTTCAACGGCATTGCCGCCTTCATTGTATGCGGGTGCACAGGTTGCGTTGGATTTGATGCAAACTACGGATGTGGTGAAACAGCTACAGAATAATATCACTTATTTTTTAGCGCAGGCAAAAAACTTGCCCTTGATGCCATCGCAAACAGCCATTCAGCCTATGCTGTTGGGCAAAGATGAAGATGCACTTGATGCTTCTAACCAACTTCGTGAGCAAGGTTATTTTGTGCCCGCGATTCGCCCACCGACTGTGCCTGAAGGTTCTGCACGTTTGCGTTTGACCTTATCCGCAGCACATAGTCAGCAAGATATTCAAGGTATGGTGAAAGCGTTGGCTAACCTCGGGTAAATGTCCAAACTTTTGCATCGGACATCTTCGGGTTAAAGGTGTAACCATCGACATCAAACGACCTTATGTCTTCAGCTGAGGTGATGCGATTCTGAATGATATAGCGGCTCATCAAGCCCCGCGCTTTTTTGGCAAAAATACCAATCATTTTATATTCACCATTTTTATTGTCTTTGAATGCGGGGGTGATGATATTGGCGTGCAGCTGCTTGGGTTTAATGACCTTAAAATATTCGTTGGATGCGAGGTTAATCAGTGTCTCATCAGGTGATAATTCTTGGTTCAGTTGTTCTGTGATTTGGTCGCCCCAGAATTCATAAAGGTTGCTGCCTTTGGAATTGGCAAGACGTGTGCCCATTTCCAAGCGGTAGGGTTGCATCAAATCCAAAGGGCGCAATAAACCGTACAAACCAGATAATATGCGCAAATGGTTTTGAGCAAAATCAATATCTTCGCGCGTTAATGTGTCTGCATCCAACCCTTGATAGACATCACCTGCAAAAGAAAAAAGTGCTTGTTTGGCATTGGCGGTGGTAAAAGGAGTGTGCCAATTTTGGAAGCGCTGGTTATTCAGGTCTGCGAGTTTCATACTTAGCTTCATCAAGGATGCAATTTCAAAACTGTCCTTTTCTTGCATAATATTGATAAGGGTTTGTGACTGTTCTAAAAACTGGGGTTGGGTCGCTTCAAAATTCATCAAAGCAGCACCTTCATTGAGTTTTTTGGCGGGTGATATTACAAAACGCATGATTAAGTACCTCGGACTAAAATAAAGGTGCAAGCTTAGGTGGCAAAATATGAAAAGTCTTGGGCTTTGATTTGACAAGCTTGGAATCGTGGTCTATTGCTTAACAAGGTGGTTGGATGTGAATTGGGTGAGGAATGAGCAAAAAAGATAAGAATATTGAGGCAAGAATGGAAAATATGCAAAAAATTATGAGTGTGTTTACACATGATTTGCGCAATCCGTTGCTAAATATTCAGGCATTGGTGCAAGATTTGGGTGAGCAGGCTAAACATCAAAATGTGGGCGAAGATGCAAAAGAAACATTGCAAATGCTTCAAGAGAGTGCGAATCGTATGGATGATATGATTGTAGCCGCTAATGACATGTATCATTGTATGTTTGATGAACTTGAAATTGAAGCAGTGGATATGCATGATATGTTTTTGCGTTGTTTTGCCAGCCTTAAGTTGGCGGATGAGGGCATTGCACTGGATTGTTCTGCGATGCCAAAGGTGGACGCAGACCCTTTGAGGGTGCAGCGCATTGTGCTTGAACTTTTAAGCAATGCGAAAAAAGCAATGGCTGCAAATGTAGCGGATTCTCCGCGAAATATCCGAATCTCGGCAATTGTTGAACAGGATATGATTTGGTTTTGCGTAGAGGATTCAGGCTGTGGTTTTGATAGGCATGAAATGGAGCGTGTGTTTGAACCTTTCTTTTCAGGGCAGCGTTTTGCTTATGGTGCAGGCATGGGTTTGACCAGAGCCAAAGCATTGGTGGAACACCATGGTGGTCAAATGAGTATTGATTCTGTTGCGGGACATGCGTTGGTTGGATTTTCACTGGTTAAACGTAAAAAGCCTACCCAATAAGGTAGGCTTAAAAGTATCAAAGGTTTCAAATTAACGTTTTAGTTGCATCAATGAAGATAACATTTGATCCGTAGTGGAAATGGTTTTTGAGTTTGCCTCATAACCACGCTGTACAATAATAAGCTTCACAAATTCACCAGCCAAATCAACATTGGATTGTTCTAACCCATAAGGGGTGATGGAACCCATGCCACCATTGCCTGGTTTTTCTAAAATAGGTGAGCCAGAAGAAATGGTTTCTTGTTGTAGGTTGTTTCCCACATGGTTCAGTACTGCATCATTGGGAAACTTTGCTAAAGCAACTTGGAATAGGGGACGGCGCTGTCCGTTGGTGAACACTCCAAAAATCCGGCCTGTTGAATCCGTTTCCAGTTTGTCTAAGAAACCTGCAGCATAACCATCTCGTGTGATTTGACGTGTTGCAAATGAACCAGCAGTTTGCACCGTGCCGTTTAAGCCATCACCAATGATAGCTTGTTGATCACTGGTGACCGCATCACCAAAATTGAAGTTAACGGTTGATACTGCGGCACTTTTCCATGGAAAATTGATGCCTGGTCCAACTTCTGTTAATAACTCGCCTTGACTACCAAAGGTGAGTAAATTGGCTGAAGGTGCGGTAAGGATATTACCTGCGGTGACTTTTGTACCTGCTGCAATAGTGCTTGATGTGATAACAATAGAGCTACCCAACGCAGCACCAACACTCTGACCTACTGCAATGGCAGTGCCATTGAGCGTAACAGCTGTATCAAAGGTTGTACTTGATGATACTTCAGTGCCTGCGGGCAGTGGCAGAGCGAGTGTTTGGTTGGTGGCATTGAAATTGGTGGTTGAGCTGCCAACAATCACTTGTTCGCCTGCTGTGCCACCTACCAAATCGCCACCATCTACACCTGCTTGCCAGCTCCAATTGTTGCTTGCGTCTTTGATGTAATACACACTTATGGCATGTTGCTGCCCTAACGAATCATAAATGTTGGCTTCTGCTTTGTAGTGATAGGTAGCAGCATTGTTGGGGTCAAAGGCAACACCTGCATTAAAAGGTGTGGCGTTGGAGTCTAGTGTGACACCCACATCAATACCCGTTGTCGCTTGAGCTTGTGAGGATAAACCACCAAAAGAAATATTGGTGACATTACCTGTTGCATCGCCTTGTTCATTGGTTGCCCAGCCTTGTACCACAAAACCTTGACCATCAATGAGACTTGAAGATTTGTCCAAGAAAAATGAACCTGCGCGGGTAAAATAGGTTTGCCCACTTGCGGGATCTTTGAGTGCAAACAAACCAGTGCCATTGATGGCTAAGTCGGTTGCGCTGGTCGTATTTTCAATGGAACCTTGTGCTTGATTTCTTGTGATTTGACCAATGCGAACACCACTACCCACTTGGTTGGCAATGTTTGACCGCGTGACACCAACGGTCTGTGACAATACATCCGCAAACACTACACTTTGCGATTTAAAGCCCAATGAATTGACGTTGGCGATGTTATCACCAATCACACGCACACTTTCACCGAAAGCCTGTAGTCCGCTTGAACCTGTATATAATGCATTATAAATACCCATGATTTTCTCCTTTGTTTTCTTACGTTATAGTCGTACTTCTGTAATATTGTTTAAACTCGTTGCTACACCGTTAACGATGAGTTCAATGCCATTTGTAGTGTTGCGTACGGCATCAACTGTGCCTGAGCGTTGCGGTGTAGCGCGAACAGGTTGCCCTGTAACATCTACTGCTTGCACATTGATATTGTAGATACCAGAATCTACTTTGATGCCATCGGCATCACGCCCATCCCAAGTGAGTGGCAGTTCGCCTGATGGCGTGGCTGCCAATGACAAGGTGCGAACTGGCGAACCATTGCTGTCACTGATGGTGACGAAAACTGCTTCGGCATTGTTATCCAAAGATATAGAAAAGCTTGTGCTTGTACCTGAATACTGAATTTCACTTTGGTTAATCATCACGGTATGCCCCAGATAACCAGCAGAGGCCATGTCCAAATTGGCTCCAGCACCACCTTGGCTACCCACAAGCTGTTGCAAAAACTTGTTAGTATCAATTTGTTGCTCAACCATATTAAACTGCGCCAATTGTGATGACATTTGTGTGGAGTCAGCAGGGTTAAGGGGGTCTTGATTTTGCATTTGCGCCACAAGCATTTTTAAGAATACATCTTTACTTCCTAAATCCTGTTTGGGTGTTGGCGCTGCTTGCGCACCAAGTGAAGGGGCTGTAACTTCTAAAGGCATGGTAATCTCCTATGCTAAAATACTTAATCGACCATCAGTTGCGATATTGATGCCGATTTGATTGTTTTGTGTACCGTCTTCAAGGATTTGATTTGTCCATGTTGATGTGTTGGATGCAGAACGGGATGATTGATGCTCTTGGTGTTGTTGCTGGTTCATTTGCATGGAAAAACTTCCTAAATCTAGTCCTTGTTGAGATAGCGCTAAGCGCAGTTGAGGCATATGTTGTTCTAAAGCATGTTTGGATGTTTGTTGGTCAACGGTAAATACGACTTGAATATGTTTTGCAGCATCCATTTGAATCTGTACTTGTACCTTACCTAGATGCGCGGGTTCAAGTTGCAACTCCAATGATGTGCTTCCATCTTTAGCTGATTTGACAATTTCTAACATGGTATCTGCTGGCGTGAAGACACGTTGTGATTTGTAAGCCAGTTGAGCTTGAAAATCAGCACCTTTTAATTTGGTGTCGTGTTTATTGGTTTCCATATATAAACCATTCAAGTCTTGTTGGTCTGAGGTAAAATCTTGTTGTGATGTGTTGCTTCCTAGTTCTATTGTTTTTGTTAAGCTTGTTGCGGAAACATTTGCCGCACCAGCCTGATCAATACTTTGATTGGTTGTTAACGTTTTGGGTATAGAAGCCTTGGTTAGTGATGCAAGTTGTGGTTCGGCTACTGTTTGCTCTTGTGACCTTTCAACCTTGGGTTCCATTTTATTGGTTTGCGTAAGTTGTTTTTCATTCACAGTAGATTCTAGTGGGCTAATACTAGGCATTTGTGCAGTATTCAAATGCAGTCCTTCTTTTGCAGGTGTCTTATCAATACCGTTATTGCTTTGCAACTTCAGTTCAATTTGATTGGCGGCTATAATACTTTGATTTGGAGGTAGGTTTAAGCCTTCTTTGATTGGTGTGGTTGATGCCAACTGTTTTTCTGGATTTATATTTGAGATTACATCAGTTGTTATTTTTTGTCCAAGCCGAATATTCTGATTCACCATATTTACTTTTTGAGCATCTTGTGGTGATGACTGTGAAGTAGTTGATGTTTGCTGTTTTTCTGGATTTATATTTGGTTTCGTCGCTATTTTCTGTTTAGAAAAAACACCAAGGGTCGCCACATTCGTTTTTTGAGCACCTTGTGCTTTACTTGGTAACATCGGATGATCATTTTTTGCTTCGGGTAAGTTTTGTATGACTGATGGAGCCTGAACCAGAGTGGCAACGGCTATGTTTTGGCTTGAAATATTTTCAGAGTTATTTTTTTTATCATGTTCACTTTCTTTTACGGTGGCTAATGGATTGTTGTTCTCAGCATTGTGTGGTGCAGCGGTTGTAAGCGTTAATGTTTTTATATTTTGTTGTGTATCAGGGTTTGAAACAACCTTAATTGATTGATTGTTGGATTCTTCTGAAGTTTTGTTTTGTTTTTGTTTGCCTTGACCGAGGGTTGCCAGAAGTTTGGAAAATAAACTTTGCTTCCCTTTTTTACCTTTCGTTGCAATACCCTGAGAAGATAGGGATTGAGAGGTTAGGGTGGCAGCCTCTGCTGTTATTGCTTTTGAATGTGTCATGCCATAGCCAAAGCAGAAGGCGTGCCACCCTTGTTTTTCTTATATAATCATGGTTTAAGGTGTATCTTGTTGTTCAGGATAGGCATTTTATGCCTCTGTAGAGGAAATGTTTTCCCCTACAACAATGAGTTCAACGATATCATCTTTATGGTTTTCCCAAGACCTGCGAGAAATGGGGTTGTCAAAAGCATTGATGATAATTTCATACTGCCGTAAGCAATGGAAATCACCTTCTCTTGGGATAAATTTGCGAATCACATCTTGAATGGGGTCGTGCCAAACTTTGGAAGTATCAAAACCCATTCAATATGATAAGACTTTGTCTTTAATTAACTTAGCTGTTTTTTCATATATTCTGTTCGTATGAGATGGCTTGGCAAACTTGTTTATAAGCATATGAGTAAAATCAATGCCACTTGTTATTGTCAAGTGAACTCTTGAAAACAAGTTCGAGGTGCCTTATACATAGAGTTATGTTACGTATCTTATTTGTTTTGTTTGTGATTGTTCCGCTCATTGAGCTTTATGTGTTGATTGAAGTTGGCAGCGATATTGGTGGTTTTGCAACCATTGCCTTGTGTTTATTTACCGCCGCTTTGGGTGGTTTAATGATTCGACTGCAAGGTTTGCAGACCTTGATGCAAGCAAGGCAAAGTATATTGGCAGGTCAGCAACAGCAGCTTGCCGAGCAAAGTTTACATGGATTAATGCTTGTGATTGCGGGTATTCTTTTATTTTTTCCTGGTTTTATCACGGATATTTTAGGTTTTTTGCTCTTGCTTCCTTTTGTGCGCAAATTATTGATGCCCAAACACATGATTGTGGGTGGCTCAGGCGCAGCAGCTGCGAATACAACACCGCAACGCTATGAGAAGGTTGAGGTGATTGATGCGGAAGTCATCAAAAAAGATTGATTTTTACAGTCTAAACCCAATCATTTCAAAGCTTGACCAATACTATAATAAACACATAATGCGCGCTCATTTTTTGCATCATGGATTGGTTTCTTGCAAGATTTGAAGCCGCTAAAAGGAGGTTGAATGAAATCTCAAGAAGATAAATTTAACCTTGTTTTACAAAGCGTTGCACGCACGGGAAGACAATGGAATGTTTCCATTCCAGTTGCACTTTTGGCGGATGATAGCTTTGTTGATTTGGATGTTGATTCTGCATTGTTTGGCGACATGCGCTGGCAAGGTCAGCTATCTGCGGAAGCGGGAAGCTTTATGCTGAAAGGCGCTTGGCAGATGGATGTGCCACGGCAATGTGGTCGGTGTAATGTTGAATTTGCGCAACCGATGTTGGGCGATGTTGATGTGTCCTATGAGATTGGTTCGCCTGAATCGCAGGATATGAAAGCAGAGCTTGAGCTCACAGGTGATGAGCCTGAAGTGTTGGAAAATGGTGAGCTGAATGTGCTGGACGTGCTGAGAGAACACTTTTGGCTAGCATGGCAGCCTTTGGTGGTTTGTTCAGAAGATTGTAAGGGTTTGTGTTTGCAGTGTGGTGCAAATAAAAACCAGAAGCGTTGTGATTGTTCGGGTGAAAAGAAGGAAAACCCCTTTGCCGCGTTAAAAAATTTAAAGTTTGATGCTTGATTGGTTTTCACCTGTTAGGGTGCGCACCAATCAAGTAATGAAAGTATGTATCAAAGTTCGTTGCGATAACGAAGGAGTATGAAATGGCTGTACCAAAAAGAAAAACAAGTGCCTCAAAACGTAATATGCGTCGTGCGCACGATACCATTAAATTATCTGGCATGAGCGAATGCACAGAGTGCGGTGAAATGCACCGTCAGCACTACGCTTGTCAAAGCTGTGGTCATTATAAAGGCCGCGAGGTTGTAGCAGTCGCTGAATAGGTTTTCGCCTATGTCTGACAACATGACAGCACGCATTTTGCTTGATGGACATGGGGGCGATGGTGCTCCTGATGTTGTGCTTGATGCGCTTCAACATACGTTAACTTCGTCTTCAACCAAGGCGAAGTTTGGTGTTTGTGGCTTAGAAGAAGTGCTAACTCCTGCGTTAGAAGCGCGTGGGCTGCTTGACCAAGTTGAGATTGTCCCCTCAGCTGAATTTATTGAAATGACAGATGCGCCAGCCATTGCTGTGCGCCGCAAAAAACAATCTTCCATTCACGTAGGTGCGCGAGCCGTACGTGATGGTGATTGGGATGCCATGGTCAGTGCGGGAAATACTGGTGCACTGATGGCAATTTCTAAACTTATTCTTAAAACACTGCCGGGTATTGATAGACCAGCACTTGCATCCATGGTGCCAGCCAGAGATGGTGGCACTTTTTTCTTGGATATTGGTGCTAATGTTGATTGTTCATCCGACCATTTGGTGCAACTTGCCGTGATGGGAAGCTGCTACCTGCAGGCTGCAGAAGGTATTGAAAATCCTCGTGTGGGTTTGTTAAATATTGGCACAGAAGACGGTAAGGGCACTGACGTGATTAAAGCAACAGCACCTCGCCTTCAAGCTTCAAACCTTAACTTTATTGGCAATGTTGAAGGCACGGATATTTTTTCTGACCGCGTTGATGTGATTGTGTGTGATGGTTTTGTTGGGAATGTTGCCCTGAAGACAATGGAAGGCGTGGCAGACCTTATCCTTGGCACACTTAAAAAAGAATTAACCTCTACGATTACTGCTAAAGCAGGTGCGCTTTTATCACGCAAAGCGTTGAAACGTGTTAAAACGGCGCTTAGCCCAAGTGAACACAATGGTGCACCGTTATTGGGGTTGAATGGCATTGTGGTGAAAAGCCATGGTGGGGCGGATGTACATGGTTATGCATGTGCTATCGAAGTGGCGATTCGTGAAGTGGAAGCGGGGCTGATTGAGCGTACTGTTGAAGCGATGAATACCATGGCGGAGAGCGACACGTGAACACACATATCATTGGTGTTGGCGGTTATTTGCCTGAGCACATCATGACCAATGATGATTTGGCAAAAGTTGTCGATACATCCGATACGTGGATTCGTGAACGCACGGGTATTACCCAGCGTCATATTATAGCCAAAGATGAATATACATCCGATTTGGCAACACGCGCAGGGGCCCAAGCTTTAGAAGATGCGGGTTTAAGCATTGATGAGATTGATGCGATTGTGGTGGCAACCACCACACCCGATATGATTTTTCCATCCACAGCAAGTATGGTGCAGCATAAACTTGGCGGCAAAGATTTTCCTGCCTGGGATATTCAGGCTGTATGTTCTGGTTTTGTATACGGTTTAGCCCAAGTGGATGGTATGATGAAAGGTGGCATGTTTAAACGCGTGCTTTTAATTGGTGCAGAATCCATGAGTCGCATTTTGGATTGGCAAGATAGAAATACATGTGTGCTGTTTGGTGATGGTGCGGGTGCTGTAGTTTTAGAGTCCAAAGATGATGAAGGTGGAATCGTAGGTTCGGTATTGCACTGCGATGGTTCTTACCGCGATTTATTGTTGGCTAAACATGCACATCCTGGTGCTAGCCCGCATAATAATCGTCTAGATTTGAATACGGACGCAGCAGGCGTTGCCGCTGTGGAAATGAAAGGCAATGAAGTGTTTCGTTTTGCTGTTACCAAGCTAGGCGAAGTGGTCAAAGAAGTGCTTGAGCAACATGATGTTGCCCAATCTGAATTGGATTGGTTGGTGCCGCACCAAGCCAATATTCGTATTTTAAATGCCACAGCTAAAAAGCTGGGCATGAGCACCGACCAAGTGGCGCTGACAGTGGCTAAACATGCCAATACATCAGCAGCTTCTGTACCGCTTGCCTTGAATGATATTTACCGTGCGGGCAAAGTGAAGAAGGGTCAGCTTTTGTTGCTTGAGGCGTTTGCAGGTGGGTTTGCGTGGGGTGCAAATCTCGTCCGCTGGAGTAAATAGCTTTTATATAGGTGTTTGTTTGGACGATTGACTGCATCAAACATGCTCACTTACAGTAAGTAAGCTGCGCTTGTTTTCTTTGTTCTCGCCCAAAACACACCTATCTAAATAACTATTGGTATCACACACTATGATGAAATTTTTTAGATGATGAGGTTTCTATTTTGAGTTCAAATATTGTTTTTTTCTTTCCCGGTCAGGGTTCACAATCCAAAGGCATGTTGGCAGATTTGATTGCTGCTGAAGCCGTTGTACGCGACACCATTGCCCAAGCATCTGATGTGTTGGGTTATGATATGGCAGCATTGGTGACTGAGGATGTTGATGGTAAGCTAGACCAAACCGAATATACACAACCTGCATTATTAACCGCATCCACTGCACTTCATCGCTTGTGGGCAGCGCGAGGTGGCGCAAATCCTGCGCAAGTGGCAGGGCATAGTTTGGGCGAATATTCAGCATTGGTGGCAGCAGGCGCGCTTGATTTTTCAGATACTGTAGCTTTGGTTGCTTTTCGTGGGCAAGCCATGAGTAAAGCTGTGCCTGTGGGCGTGGGTAAAATGGCTGCAATTATTGGGCTTGATGATGATAAAGTGGTTGCACTTTGTGAGCAAGTCTCAGAAGAGGGTTCTAAAGTTTGGGCTGCCAATTTTAATTGCCCCGGTCAATTGGTGGTGGCAGGACATGCCGCAGCAACAGAGCGTTTGATGGATGCAGCCAAAGAATCAGGTGCAAAACGCGCACTTCCTTTGGCAGTGTCTGCGCCATCACACACACCGTTGATGCAAGATGCGGCCAATGCCATGGCTGAAAAACTAGCAGGTATTACGATTAACACGCCGACTTGCCCAGTGTGGAGCAATGCAAGAGCAGCCACATTAACTGCAAGCGATGATATTCGTGATGCATTGGTCGAGCAATTGGTTTCCCCTGTGCGTTGGACTGAAACAGTTCAACAATTAAGTAAACAAGGTGTTACAACGGCAATTGAAATGGGGCCAGGTAAAGTATTATCGGGTTTAGTGCGTCGCATTGATAAAAACATCAGTGTCGCTTCGGTGCAGACCAGCGATTTGATGAACAAGGCTTTGGGAGAATAATCATGAGTGAAGATTTAAAAAATAAACCAGTAGCAGTCATTACAGGCGCAAGTCGAGGCATTGGTTTTGCCATTGCCGAAGGTTTTGCCAAAGCAGGGTACAACTTGGCCATTTGTGCTACCCGTGAAGCCACTGTGAATGCATCCGCGGATAAGCTCAAAGCTTTGGGTGCAGATGTTTTGCCTATCGTGGTGGATGTGACCGATGGTGCTGCTGTTAAAGCTTTTATCCAAGATACTGTGAAACATTTTGGGCGTTTGGATGTGCTGGTGAATAATGCAGGTATTACCAAAGACGGTCTTGCCATGCGTATGAAAGCTGAAGATTGGCAAGCGGTGATTGATACCAACTTAACATCCGTCTTTCATGCTTCCCAAGCCGTGCTTAGGCCGATGATGAAAGCCAAAGCAGGTCGTATTATTAATATATCATCCGTGGTCGCCTCCATGGGTAACCCTGGGCAATTAAATTATTGTGCTTCTAAAGGCGGTATTGATGCCATGACCCGTTCGATGGCGCATGAAGTTGGTTCACGCGGTATCACTGTGAATGCGATTGCACCAGGTTTTATTGCCACAGCCATGACCGATGAATTGGGTGATGATGCGAAGAAAAGCTTGGAAACACGTATCCCATTGGGTCGTTTGGGGTCGCCTGAAGATATTGCAGCTATGGCACTATTCCTTGCTTCTGATGGCGCAGGTTATGTGACAGGACAAGTGTTGCATGTGAATGGTGGCATGTATATGTAAGTTTCTCGCTACACAGTTGGCAATCATATTTTGTCTGCTATGTTTGGGAAAAGTAAGTTTTGAACTTGCCAAACGTGAAAAGCCACGTTAGAAGGCGGTTCTTATTTCAACTGGGAGGACAAATATGTCTGCAGAAATTGAAGCTAAAATTATTAAAATCGTTGCTGATCAACTGAATGTTGATGAAAGCGAAATCAATTCAGATTCATCATTCGTTGATGATTTGGGTGCTGATTCATTGGACACTGTTGAGCTAGTGATGGCTTTTGAAGAAGAGTTCGGTGTAGAAATTCCAGACGAAGATGCTGAAGGCATCCAAAGCGTTCAAAACGCTATCGATTACGTCGCTGCTAAATCAGACTGATTTAGTTCTATGACAACACGCGTTGTAGTGACTGGTGTGGGTCTTGTGACCCCACTTGGTACAGGTACAGATAAATCTTGGCAAAACCTTATCGCAGGTCAGTCAGGCATTGGTCGTATTTCGCATTTTGATGCGGAAGCTTCGGGTATTGCTTGCACTATTGCGGGTGAGGTCAATGACTTTGATGTCGGCGCGTATATCAATAAAAAAGATGCTCGAAAAATGGATACCTTTATCCATTATGGTGTTGCTGCTGCCGATATGGCACTCCAACAATCTGGGCTAGAAATCACTGAAGAAAATGCCAAACGTGTTGGTGTGGTGATTGGCTCTGGAATTGGGGGGATGCCAGCGATTGAGCGCACAATGCGCGCTTATGAAAAAGGCGGTCCACGCAAAATTTCGCCATTCTTCATTCCGATGACCATTATTAATATGGTATCGGGTTGGGTATCCATGTTAACAGGTGCGAAAGGACCCAACACTGCAACAGTAACCGCTTGTGCCACAGGTACACATGCCATTGGTGATGCCTTTGAAATCATCGCTAGAGGTGATGCGGATGCCATGATTGCTGGTGGTTCGGAAGCTTGTGTTTGTGAGTTGGCAGTGGGTGGTTTTGCCGCAGCTCGCGCTTTATCCACACGCAATGACGACCCACAAGCTGCATCCCGACCTTGGGATAAAGACCGTGATGGTTTTGTCATGGGTGAAGGTGCAGGTGTTCTTGTGCTTGAATCTTTGGAGTCTGCTCAAAAACGTGGCGCTGAAATCTTAGCTGAAGTGGTAGGTTATGGTATGTCGGGTGATGCTTATCATATGACATCCCCTGCACCTGAAGGTGAAGGTGGTGGACGTTGTATGCAAGCAGCATTAGACGGCGCAAAACTAAACCCTGAAGACGTGGATTATATCAATGCACACGGCACATCTACACCCATGGGTGATTTGTGTGAAACCCAAGGTATTAAAAATACATTTGGTGACCATGCCAGCAAATTGATGGTGTCTTCCTCCAAATCCATGACAGGTCATTTGCTCGGTGCAGCAGGTGGTATTGAAGCTGCATTCTCTGTGCTTGCAGTACATCATGGCGTTGTGCCTCCAACGATAAACCTGGACAATCCAAGTGAAGGTTGTGATTTGGACTATGTACCCAATACGGCGCGTGAAGTGAACATTGATGTAGCGATTTCCAATTCCTTTGGATTTGGCGGAACCAACGCATCAGTGATTGTACGCAAATTCAAATAAACACAAACCAGACACTTTTCACCCGTATTCTCGATTTAGAAGCGCTGAATACGAATGCTTTCTTTTTTTTTCAAACCCATGAAACCCAATGTTTAGCTCTTTTGGAAGATGCCAAAGGTGCAGGCAAACAATTTATCGTATCCAAAGCTGGAACGTCTTGTTCATTAGAGAATATCAAACATAAAAAAAACTATTTCAAGCAATGGCAAGAAGATTTAAGTTTTAAGCAGCAAAACTTTCCAAGCATTCAACAGCTATTTTATTTGGCATATGAAGCGGGTGTTTTGTTTGAAACCTTGCCTCAGCCCAAAACCAAGCTTGAAGCTCCACTTGTTTGGCGGCATGAGCCGCAGTGGAGTTTATGTTTCGATGCCGAGCAAGCGAAGGTGTTTATATCATCCACGCAGTCGGAAGCAGAATTAGATAAGATTGAATCCATGCTACACACGGCATCTTCGATAACATCAGAGGTTGCACTTCAGATTCAGCCTCAAGAACACAGCTTTGATTATCAACAAGCTGTACGTGATGTGAAAACTTATATCCAAGCAGGTGATATTTTTCAGGCGAATATTGCCCGTTTTTGGTCGGCGGAAGTGAAACAGGATAAGTTATTAGCCTTGTATGCCAAACTTAGAGCAGTGAACCCAGCACCCTTTTCCTGTTTTGTTAAGGCGGATGACTTGACCATTGTTTCCGCATCACCTGAGCGTCTATTTTCCATCAGTGCAGATGGTGAAGTTGCAGCGCGACCCATTGCAGGCACGCGGAAACGCAGTCAAGGTGATGCAGACGATGCCTTGCAAGATGAGTTGCTTTTATCTGAAAAGGAGCGTGCTGAACATATCATGCTTGTGGACTTGGAGCGCAATGATTTGGGCAGAGTTTGTGAAGCGGGCAGTATTCATGTGGATGAATGTATGGTGATTGAAAAATATGCTACGGTACAACATATTGTGTCCAATGTTAAAGGTCAGTTGGCAAAAGGTTTGGGTTTGTTGGATGTGTTGGCAGCTAAATTTCCTGGAGGCACGATTACAGGTTGCCCCAAGGTTCGTTGCATGGAAATCATTCATGAATTGGAGCCGCAAGCACGCAGTGTATACACAGGTGGTGTGGGTTATATGGCTTGGGATGGGTCGGTGGATATGAATATTTTAATTCGCAGCTTTTGGCATCAAGGTAACACATTAAACTGGGCGGCAGGTGCAGGTATTGTGGCTGATTCTGACCCAGAGCATGAACAAATTGAAACCGAACACAAAGTTGAAGGTTTATTGCGAGCATTTCATGATTAAAGAGGTGGTGGTGACCGATGCATGGGTGAAACATCAAGGTGATGTCTTACTCAATCCTGCGTTAAAACCCTTTGAGCAAGCCTTGCTTAGCATGAAACAAACATGGGAGAGTGCTGAAACGAATACACCTTTATCGTGGTATGCAGCCAATGTTCAGCTCAGCCCTGCATCATTGGTGGCTTCTTTATTTCCAGCGTTGCCTGAGCATACGCAACAGGTTTGGCTGGCTTCACCTTATCATGCAAGGTTAACCCGTAGTAACTTGATGGTGATGCCTGAATATTTCTTGGATTGGTCGGCGGCTACGGCAACACATGTGTGCGAATTGCTCAATCCATTGTTAAAAGATGATGGTTTGCAGTTGATTTGCCAAGATGAACTGCTTTTGCTTTGCTCGGATAAGGTTTGGGATATTCAGCCGCTTTCTTTTGCTGATGTTGCAGGCAACACATTACCCAATAAACATATGTGCGGTGCTGATGCAGGGCTTTGGTCGCGGTTATTATCGGAAGTGCAAATGATGTTGCATCAATCGCCTCAACTCACCAAACAAGGCTTAGAGGTGCATGGGTTGTGGTTTTGGGGTGGAACAGAGCAGGTGGAAGATACATCAGCCATTTCATTTCCCAGTGTTGCCAGCACAGATATTTATTTGCAGCGGGTATTACAAAAGCTGAACAAACAACAAAACGCGCAAACCATTGTTAGCTATGCAGAACAGTTGGATACCTTGCTACCCACAGTGCTGCCTGAAAGCTGGGTGCTGTTGGGTGCTGGCAAATCTGTTCGCCTTAAAAACAATATGCTAACCTCCGCGTTCTCAAAATTACGTCAGAACACGTGGAAAGGACTAACATCTTCATGAGTTATACAGCCGCACAAGATTTGAAATCCGAGAGCCAAGCTAAGGTTGGTGTGTTGCTGGTTAATCTCGGCACACCTGATGCACCCACGCCCAAAGCGTTGCGCGCTTATCTCAAACAGTTCTTGGGCGACCCACGAGTGGTGGAAGCCAACCGTTTGATGTGGTGGTTTGCGCTCAATGTCGTGATTCTCAATATTCGCCCCAAGAAGTCTGCTCATGCCTATGAAACGGTGTGGACGGATGAAGGTTCGCCCTTGATGGTGATTAGCCGGCAGCAACAAAAGGCATTGCAAGCCAAGTTTGATGCAGAAAAAGTGGCGGTGGAGCTTGCCATGGCCTATGGTAATCCATCCATTGAACAAGGTTTAAACAACTTACGTGAGCAGTGCTGCTACAAGATGTTTATCTTGCCTTTATATCCGCAGTATTCAGGCAGCACCACAGCGGCAGTCACCGACCAAGTATTTGATGTGTTCCAATCATGGCGGCGTGTGCCTGATGTGCGGGTGTTGTCGGCATATCATGATGAGTCAGACTATATTCAAGCCTTGGCAAACTCGGTGCGTGAGCATTGGCAGGAGCATGGCAAAGCTGAAAAGCTGATGATGTCTTTTCACGGTATTCCCAAGCGATATGTGAACAATGGCGACCCTTATCAGTTGCACTGCGAACAAACCGCAGGGCTGTTGGCAAAGGCTTTGGGTTTGGCTGATGATGAATGGATGTTGACCTTCCAATCCATCTTTGGGCGTGAAGAATGGTTGCAGCCTTATACCGCAAGTCAGCTGAAAACTTGGGGTGCAGCAGGCATCAAAGAT